>URGC01000017.1 GCA_900547255.1 uncultured Eubacterium sp.
TCAAAGGGGTCAAAATACCTTTTGACCCCAACAACATAATATAATACTATAAAATTTAACAGGAGAAGAATCATGGAAAAGTTTTTCAAAGTTAAAGAGCATGGCTCTAACGTGAGAACTGAAGTACTTGCTGGTGTTACAACATTCATGGCGATGGCATATATCCTTTTTGTCAATGCTAATATGTTTTCACAGCTTGGAACAGTTTCTTACAACGCAATCTACATTGCGACAGCATTATCTGCTGTAATCGGAACATTTTTAATGGCATTTATTGCAAATCTGCCACTCGGCCTTGCATCAGGTATGGGACTTAACGCATTCTTTGTATACACAGTATGCTTTACATTTGGTCTCTCATATGCTAATGCCCTTGTATTGGTATTACTTGATGGTATTGTATTCACAATCCTTACGGTTACTGGTATCAGAGCAAAGCTTTTTGCAGCTATACCTGATTGTGTAAGAAAGGTTATTCCAGCAGGTATCGGTCTGTTCATCGCATTCCTCGGACTTCAGAACGCAGGAATCGTAGTAAACAGCTCATCTACATGTGTTACACTTGCATCATTCAACCTTTTAAGTGGTGCTGTAACATGGGGCGATATAATGCCTAAGCTTGTTACTATTGCAGCTATTATTGTTATTGCAGTTCTTTCATATAAGAAGATAAGAGGCTCAGTATTCTGGGGTATCTTAAGTGGAACAATCCTTTACTATATTCTTGGTGCTACAGTTCCTGGCTTCTACACAGGATTTGCTGAGAATTTAAGCTTTAATCCATTCACAGCATTTAGCGAGTGGGGTTCACAGGCTTTCTTAAAGGTATTTACAGAAGGTTTCAACTTTGATGCATATCTTGCAACTCATACACAGGCAGAGCTTATCCTTGTAATCGTAACATCAGCTCTTGCATTCTGTATGGTTGATATGTTTGATACACTTGGTACACTTTACGGTGCATGTTCAAGAGGTGGAATGCTTGTTAACGGCGAGGTTCCTAACTTCGAGAAGGCTATGTTATCAGATGCCATCGCTACATGTGCAGGTGCTGTATGTGGTACATCAACAGTTACAACATTCGTTGAGTCATCAGCAGGTGTTGGTGAAGGTGGTAGAACAGGTCTCTCAGCTTTCACAACCGGTGTGCTTTTCTTCATAGCAATGTTTTTAAGCCCAGTCGCAGCACTTATTCCAAGCTGTGCAACAGCATCAGCTTTAGTATACGTTGGTGTACTTATGATGGGCTGTGTAACAGACATTGACTGGAAGGATGTATCAATCGCTGTTCCAGCATTCCTTACAATAGCATTTATGGCATTTACTTACAATATCAGCTATGGTATTGCATTTGGTCTTATCTCATATGTATTCATTCAGATATTTACAGGTAAGGCAAAGGAAGTTAAGGCATTTACATGGGTTATCGCAGTATTATTTGCACTTATGTTCTTCCTTACACACTAATTGACAAAATGTTGTGTCAGTGATTTTTGACATGACATTTACATATTAATTATCTAATCGCTTGCTTAATGCATAAAATGTGTTTTGCAAGCGATTATTTCTTGTCTTTATTTTAATACAGTGGTATTATATCTATAAGAGATTAGGGTGAAAGGCTGGTGTATATATGATTCAGGCAGGAGCTCGTTGTGATAAGTGTGGTCGAATAGATACGATTCCATATACATCAGAAACAGCGGTCAAGGTCATGCTTAGACAAAAGGGATGGAGATTCAAGGATGAGATGTGTCTGTGTCCTATATGTATAATCAAGTATAATGGAATTGCTAAAGGATATCAGTAGAGTGTATATCCAAATCCAAATAACTTAATAAAGAGCAGCATTTGTTATATCAAATGTTGCTCTTTTTGCAACCAATCTGATTTAACATATATTTTCTTATGTACACTGGTTGTAAAGAGTTTTATACTATAATAAATGTTTAGTTAAGGAGACAATTTTAAGTAATTAAAAACTATCATAGTTACACATAAAGATAGATTTGTCAGATTTGGCTATGATTGGTTTGAAAAATTCTGTATGAAGTTTAATACAACCATAGTGGTAGTGAATAATGAAGAACTATCACCGCAAGAAGAACTTGTACAGGATATTGTATCTATACTTCACGTTTTTTCTTGTAGATTGTACAGCCTTCGTAAGTATAAAAAACAAATAGAAGGGGATGAGGAAATTGCTAAAGAGCTTCAAAACGGAAATAAATCCGACAGTCGAGCAAAAAATCAAGATTAACAAGACTATCGGCACTTGTAGATACGTTTACAACTTCTATCTCGGTCACAACAAAGCTTTATACGATAAAGGTGAAAAGTTTATGACTGGCAAGAGTTTTAGCGTATGGCTCAATAATGAGTACATTCCTAATAATCCTAAAAAAGTATGGATTAAAGAAGCGTATTCAAAAGCTGTAAAAAAGTCTATTGAAGATGGATGTACTGCATTTACAAGATTTTTTAAACATCAAAGTGCTTTTCCTAATTTCAAAAAGAAAGGTAAATCTGATGTAAAAATGTATTTCGTAAAGAATAATCCTAAAGATTGTAGATGCGAGAGACATAGGTTGAACATACCCACTTTAGGTTGGGTACGCATTAAAGAAAAAGGCTATATACCAACAACTAAAGATGGATGGAAAATCAAAAGCGGTATAGTATCCATCAAAGCAGACAGATATTATGTGTCAGTTCTTGTAGAAATTCCCGACGCTAAGATTGTTAATAATAGCAATGATGGTATGGGAATTGACCTGGGTTTGAAAGACTTGGCGATTGTTTCTAATGGTAAAACTTATAAAAATATCAATAAGTCAGCAAGAGTTAAAAAATTGGAAAAGAAATTGCGCAGAGAACAAAGATGTCTCTCACGCAAGTATGAAAATTTAAAGAAAGGAGAGTCCACTCAAAAGAATATACAAAAGCAAAAGCTCAAAGTGCAAAGACTTCATCATAAAATAGATAAAATCCGTACTGACTATATCAATAAATCAATAGCCGGGATAGTGAAAGCCAAGCCATCTTATATAACTATTGAAGATTTGAATATATCAGGAATGATGAAGAACAGACATCTGTCAAAAGCCGTTGCATCACAAAAGTTCTATGAATTTAGAACTAAGCTTAAAGTTAAGTGTGATGAAAATGGTATTGAATTAAGAGTCGTAGACAGATGGTATCCATCATCCAAAATATGTCACTGTTGTGGTGCCATCAAGAAAGATTTGAAGCTTTCAGATAGAACATACCGTTGTGATTGTGGCTATGTCGAGGATAGGGATTTTAATGCTGCTCTTAATCTAAGAGATGCTTTAACTTACGAAGTTGCATAATCAACGCAAACGTAAGTATGTACTGATGGCTTAGTCAGGAATTTACGACTGTGGAGTGTACATAGCTGTTCCAGCATTGGAACTTGTGAGTAGCGTATTGTTTATAATCGCCAAAGCATACACATTGAAGCAGTAAGAAGTATCCGCAAGGACTTCAATTTCTCGATGTGTTTGAGTATATTTCAACACATTTTGAGTGGCAGACAACAATGTTTTCTAAGTATCTGGATGGTCTGACAGATGATATGCCAGATGAGTTTCACAAGCTTGCGCAGGTGTTTGAATTAAATGTTTTCCAGCCGATTACGATAGATGGCGAGAAGGATATTCATGCAGCGTATCTTATGAATGATGCGGTTGAGAGTTATTTTGTGTTTGAAAACTCTGTGATGACAGGGGTATATAAAGATATTGAATGTGAGCAGATAGCATGCATTGACCGGGTTGATGATGATTATATGCTGATTGTAAATCAGGGTAATGAGAATATATTTACTATAAGATTTGCAAGGCTTGGCATGAAGACAGTGTACTTTGATTATGGCTGTATGGGGCATTTCTGGGTTAAAGGATATGAGTATTTAAGACAGCTTGAATATCAGCTTGCAGATGTGAGGGACAAGCTGAGGTATCTTGGAAGTTCTTCCTGTACAGATAAAGAAATGATTCTTGCGAAGCTGGCAGATTTTCCACCGATTAAGCGTTACAAATCAGTTCCAGATATGTATTATGTTCCATATCCTGACAATGTAGCACCGGAAGCTGTCACGTATCTTATCGGAATTGCAAATGATGTTGGCGATGGACGTATGGCTCGAATGCTCATAAAGTATCTTAATAATCCGACATCATATAGATGCAGGATTATCGCGGCAATGCTTCACAAAAAATCACATAGCAGATTCGTGGACAGAATTATCATTGATTTGAGGGATGCCGCCAAAGTGTATGAAACAAGACATTTTGCGAAAGAAGAGGAAGAACGCTACGGGAAGGTTCACAGACAGGCAGAAGCGGCAATGAATGAATTTAAAGAAAAAGGATTTAATTGTATGCTTTACAGAGAGGAACCTTTTATGTATTCTAAAGACAGCATAACTTACAAGGAACATGTTATGGTGTTCAAAAATGGCATGTTTAACAGAAAATGTGAGATACATACATTTGAAGTTTGAAAAGGAGACATAGTATGAATAATTTTATTTATGAGACACCTACTAAAGTGTATTTTGGCAGGGATGAGGAATTAAAGGTTGGAAAGCTTATTAAGGAGTTCAATCCTAATAAGGTGCTTATACATTTTGGCGGCAGTTCTGCTAGAAAAAGCGGATTATTAGATCGTGTTGAGAAATGCCTTGACGAAGAGAATATAAGCTATGTGGAGCTTGGCGGAGTCATTGCCAATCCACAGCTTACACTTGTAAGAGAAGGCGTGGAGCTTGGAAGAAAAGAAGGCGTTGACTTCGTGCTTGCAGTCGGCGGTGGTTCAGTTATGGATTCATCTAAGGCTATTGCAAATGGAATTGCCAATCCTGAGACTGATGTATGGAATTTCTCATTAGGAAAGGAAGCACCGGCAAAGACATTACCTAAAGGGGCAATTCTTACACTTGCTGCGGCGGGTTCAGAGATGAGTTCTTCATGTGTTATAACTAATCAGGATACTGGTGAGAAGAGAGGATATAACAGCAGCTTCAACCGTATGAATTTTGCTATTGAAAATCCTGTCCTTACATTTACAGTAAGTCCTTATCAGACTGCATGTGGTGCGGTTGATATTGCTATGCATACTATCGAGAGATATTTCTGTCAAGGTGATGATACATATCTTACAGATTCTATCGCAGAAGCTGTTATCAAGAGTGTCCGTAAGGCAGCGAATGATTGTCTGGCTGACCCTGAAAACTATGAAGCGAGAGCTAACATGATGTGGGCTTCATCTTTGGCACATAATGGCCTGACACAGTGTGGCAGACAGTTCCAGCTTGTTGTTCACCAGCTTGAGCATGAGGTATCAGGAATGTACCAGGAAGTTGCACATGGCGCCGGACTTGCAGCGTTATGGTGCAGCTGGGCAAGATATGTGTATAAAGCTAATATAAGCCGCTGGTTTCAGTATTCAGCTAATGTGTGGAATATCGATGTTGATTATGAGCATCCAGAAAAGACAATTGAGCAGGCTATTGACATGCAGGAACAGTATTATGCATCAATAGGCATGCCAACAAGCTTAAAAGAGCTTGGCGTGGAAGAATCAGCGCTTCCTAAGCTTGCACTTGACTGCTCACGCAACAAGACAAGAACATTAACAGGATATAAGCCATTAGATTATGACGATATCCTTGCAATATATAAGATGGCATATTAATATTTTGATATTTTATTAGATATTGTATATTTCATAATATTGAACAGAAAAGGAACACCACTTCGTTAAACTGGACTTTAGCGAAGTGATATAAGCGTACTGCTTTTAACACATAAAAAGCTCACGATTCAGGAAAATACTTTGAATCGTGAGCTTTTGCTTTTATTATTTACATGCAATTACATTTAAAATATATTCATACATTCTCTTAGTAGATGATATACTTAAATGTTCCTCAGTTGTATGGATATTAAAGATATCCGGACCCATTGAAATGCAGTCAAGACCTTCAATTTTGCCTGCAAGGATACCACATTCTACACCAGCATGTATTGCCTCAACAGTTGGTTCTTTGCCAAACATTTCAGCAAATATGCGTACCATGTCATCACGGAGTTTTGAATCCTTCTTGTATTCCCACGCTGGGTATTCACCGCTGAATACAACATCTGATTCAAATGCGTCTGCGATGCACACAAGCTGGCTCTTTAAGCTCTTTAATGCCGCTCCTACAGAACTTCTGAGTGCATAGCGTAATTTAAGTCCGTTATCATCTGATTCCATAACACCTAAGTTTAATGATGTTTCAACAAGATTATCAATATCCTGGCTCATACGCTGAATACCATTAGGCAGTGACTGGATTAATGCAATAACCTTAGAACTTGCATCAGGTGTCATTGCGCTTGCTGTGAAGTTATCATATAAGCTGACTGTGAGCTGTAACTGGGGATCAGAAGTTGAAAATTCAGTTTTAATATCAGCACCTGCATTGTCAACTGCTTCTTTTACAAGAGCGGCTTTATCGGCAGCTACTATAATTTCGCACGCACAGTCCCTTGGAATTGCGTTGTCTTTTTTGCCACCAGCAAGAGAAACAATTGATAATGGTGTTACTTTAGCAGCTTCTCTTAATAATCTTGACATTAAAACATTAGCATTACCTCTGCCCTTGTCTATCTCAACGCCAGAATGTCCACCTGTAAGACCTGATAATGTAATTGCAATCTTAGTTCCACAAGCCTCAGTCTTTTCAGCATGGAATTTAACCATCGAACTGCATCCACCTGCACAGCTTGCAAGCATAATGCCCTCATCCTCACTGTCCATGTTAAGCAGCTTTTTACCCTTTAACATAGATACATCTATTCCAGAAGCACCTTCCATGCCAACTTCCTCAGATACAGTACATACAAATTCAAGACGTGGGTGCCTGATTGTGTCATCATCTAATATTGCAAGAGAATAGGCAACAGCGATACCATCATCACCACCGAGTGTAGTTCCCCTGGCTGAAATAAAATCGCCGTTAACTTCAAGGTCTAAACCTTCTTCATTCATATCTTTATTGCAGTCAGGTGTTTTTTCACATACCATGTCCATGTGACCTTGAAGGATAACAGGTTCTACATTTTCATAGCCCTCAGAGGCTTCTTTAATAATGATTACATTGTAAAGTGAGTCCTGATAATATTCAAGATTCCTGCTTTTGGCAAAATCTACAAGGTAATTGCTGATTTTTTCTTCCTTATATGAAGGGTGAGGAATATTACATATGTCCTCAAAAAAAGAAAATACATTTTTAGGTTCTAGTTCAGATAATACTCTCATCATTTTACTCCTTTAAATATTAATAATTTACGAATGTTTTATCTTGTTCATGTATACAATAAAATGGTTCTTATGAAGTATTTTGATAAACTGGCATAATCTCTCATATAATGGTTCTGCTTTATTCCCAAATTCTTCTTTAACCAGTCTTCCGATATCATAAATGTTTCTTTCACCATCTATCTGACGCCATACAAAGCTTCCGAATCTGTCTAATTCAATGTAGCTGTACTTTGGCTTTTTTGCAATAATCTGGGCAATACGGTTGAATAATCCTTTGTTGTGGACTTTAATTTCAATATTGCCTTTCTTATTATCTCTACACTCATACAGTGAATTGTGCTTAGGTATGTAATCTAAGTAATTATCCTGCTGTTTAGCCATGAATCCTCCTAAATGATAGTCGTATAATTTACGGTTAAATAAAAAAGTCTGCCGGCGTAACTGCCGACAGACTTATTGTACCACATAATGGACTATTTTGTCTTCTTTTCTTTTTTATTAATAAATGCAACTAATGATGCACAGAGTAAAGCGAAGAAGATAACGCCACCGATATTGCCAAGGTTAATCTTTTCAGATATGTTAATTACTCCTCCAAGTGTATTGTCTCCCATAGGGATGATTGCAAATATAGCAAGAAGGATACCAATTAAACCTTCACCGGCGATAAGACCTGATGAGTAAAGTATTCCCTGATTAATCTTAGTCTTTCTCTGTTCATCTGTAAGACCCTTCTTTTTGTCAAAGTAAAGTCTTATAAGACCACCAATCATAAGAGGTGTACTTAAATAGATTGGAAGGTAAAGACCGATTGCAAAAGGAAGTACTGGTATACGGAGAATCTCAACAACAACAGCGATTGCAACACCTGCGAATACAAGTGCCCAAGGAAGGCTGCTTCCCATAACGCCCTCAACAACCATCTTCATAAGAGTTGCCTGTGGTGCTGGTAATTCCTCTGAACCAAATCCCCATGCAGCATTAAGTAGGTATAATACACCACCAACTGCAAGAGCTGAGGCTACAACACCGATAATCTCACCAATCTGCTGTTTGTAAGGAGTAGCACCTACGATGTAGCCTGTCTTTAAATCCTGTGATGTATCACCAGCAATAGCTGCGATGATACAGATTACAGAACCTATGCTTATTGCTGCTATCATTCCTGACATTCCAACCATTCCAGAGGCTTTAAGAAGGGCAGATGCGATAAGAAGTGTCGCAATAGCCATTCCCGAAACTGGATTGTTAGAGCTTCCTACTAAACCAACCATTCTTGATGATACAGTTGCAAAGAAGAAACCGAATACAATAATGATTATAGCTCCAAGAAGATTAACTGGAATAGCTGGGATTAACCACATAACGATTGCAAGTATACCAACACCCCATATAACAAGCATCATAGGGAGATCCTTAGTTAATCTTGAATCTGCTATGTCAGCCTTTTTGCCGTAATCCTTAACAGCCTTCTTGAAAGTCTTGATAATTAATGGTAATGACTTAACTAAGCTTATGATACCACCAGCGGCAACAGCACCAGCACCGATATAACGCACATAGTTAGACCAGATCTGTCCTGGCGCCATCTGTGAAACTGGAATTGAAGCAGGAGCAATAATGTTATCACCGCCAAATAAAGCAATCAATGGCATAACCATGAACCATGCAACTATACCACCCGAGAGGATGTAAGAAGAAACCTGAGGTCCACAGATATAACCAACACCGAGAAGCGCAGGTAAAACATCTGCACCGATAGCAGAACCCTTGTATGGCTTGATTGTGAAATCAACCTCACTAGGGAATACTTTAAGTCCATCAGCGATGAACTTATACACAGCGGCAATACCAAGTCCTGCAAATACAGTACCAGCCTTTGCACCACCTTCTTCACCGGCAACTAATACTTCAGCACAAGCCTGTCCCTCTGGATAAGGTAACACGCCATGCTCCTGTACGATTAATGCACTACGGAGTGGAATCATGAATAACACACCAAGAACACCACCAACTAATGCAATAAGTGCAATCTCTACAAGAGAAGGCATTGCTGAGCCTTCCTCCTGTGCCCACATGAATAAAGCAGGAAGAGTGAAAATTGCACCAGCCGCAACAGATTCACCTGCTGAACCAATTGTCTGAACCATGTTATTTTCTAAGATAGAATCTCTTCTTAAGATAAAGCGGATGATTCCCATAGATATAACAGCAGCAGGAATAGAAGCTGATACGGTCATACCAACACGCAAACCAAGATAGGCATTTGCGCCGCCAAATAATACAGCTAATAAAACACCAAGAATTACAGATGCAACTGTAAGTTCAGGTAGAACCTTATCAGCAGGTATATATGGCTTAAATTCTTTCTTTTCGTCCATAGATTTTTCTCTCTTTCTTTTTTTTTTATATGTCTATGAAAGCATACTTTTAACATTATATTGTTAAATTTGTATTATGTCAAACTTAAATATTTTAACAATAAAAAATCAGCCACCTCTGTTAAAACAGAATGTGGCTGAAAAAGAAATTGGGGTATAAACTAATTGTTGCTCTTTTCAATAAATGTTTCAAGCTGTTTCTTAGCAGAACCGCTTTCGATAATAATTCTTGCTTTATTGATTGCTTCCTGCATTGTGATGTTGTCAGATGCAAGATAAATAGCTGCACCAGCATTGAGAAGTACGGCATCAAGCTTAGGTCCCTGTGTATTATCAAGTATGTCAAGTGCAATTCTGGCATTTTCTTCTGGATTGCCGCCGACAAGGTCAGACTTATCGCATCTTGTAAAACCAAACTGTTCAGGTGTAATTTCATAAGTCTTAAAATTACCATTTCTGAATTCGCATACCTTAGTAGGTGCGCTTAATGATATCTCATCGATTGAATCTGTGCCATATACAACCATAGCACGTTTAACACCAAGATTGTGAAGAACGTGTGCAAGTGGCTCAACGAGATCTTCTGAATATACGCCAAGAAGCTGCATAGATGCACCTGCCGGATTAGCAAGTGGACCTAATATATTAAATAAAGTACGGATACCCATCTCTTTTCTCACTCCGCCGACAAATCTCATGGCTGTATGATACTTCTGGGCAAATAAGAAACAGATGTCTATATCTTTAAGAAGCTGTGCACTTTTAGCAGGTGCTATGTCAATCTTTACTCCAAGAGCTTCAAGACAATCAGCAGTACCGCATCTGCTTGAAGCAGCCCTGTTACCATGCTTGGCAACTGGAATACCAGCAGCAGAGACAACAATTGCAGATAAAGTTGATATGTTAAATGTGTTAGAACCATCACCGCCTGTTCCTACAATCTCAAGAACATCCATATCATTTAAAAATCTCTCACAGTGTGAGCGCATTACCTTAGCTGCCGCTGTAATCTCGTCAATTGTTTCGCCTTTCATGGCAAGAGCAGTGAGGAAAGATGCTTTCTGTGCATCAGTTGCATCACCAGACATAATCTCATCCATTACCTGTGTCATCATCTCAGATGATAAATCTTGATTCTTTACAAGTAATGCAATAGCTTCTTTAATCATTATGTATCTCCCTTCTAGTCATTTCACAATAATGGGACTTTAGCCCTTTAAAGTAATTATATTCCTGCTAAAATCTTTGTCAAGGATTTATAATTAAAGACTTCGTCAAATATAAAGCTGTCATACAATTCAAGAATGTTGTCCTCAGAATATTCAATCTGTCTTGAAAATATATGTATGACATCCATAAATATATCATCATCTGTTCTGTCTTTAACCATGCATTTCTGGTATGCTGTGAGGTCGTTTATTATCATTATATTGGCTGTAATAAGCTGTGCTTTTCCTAATAAATCATGGTCAAAAGCAGCTTTTAACATATATCTGAAGAGGTAATACTTAATGATTCTGGTATATTTAGATGATAAAAAGCTGTCATTAAATGTGTCAGGATAATATTCGTATGATTCATACAGATATTCATATGCGTGATTGCTTAGATCCTTCCAATAGTCATTGAGAGGTTCAAGGTCAAGATAGCTGTACCATATTGTCTTACGAAGCTCCTTTAATTTGTTCTTGTCTGTTTCTGATAAACGTGATAAAAATAAAATTTCTTTTGCGGCATCTTTGTTAAATGTATCACAATATCTTGCGATAGAATTATAATCATTTTCATTAATCATTGCCTGTAATGTGTTAAATACAGTGAGAATTACGATAAGTATTTCTTGAGGCGACATAGGATATGTCTTATCATCAATGACAGACATAAGCCTGTCTCTCAGATTAAAGAGCGGGCTGCCTAATTTTTTATCATATTCCCCCCAGACAGGTTCTTCGCTGATATAAGATGATACAAGTGAAAAGTCACAGTCTGTCTGCAATATTATTCTTGCAGCCTCCTCACAGGCGAGACCAATTCCGGTCTCCATTATATTGCCATAATATTCAGTGAATCGTGGAAATTGTGTACATACAACTCCCATATTTTCAGGACCAAGTTCCTTGTATATTTCACACAGATTGTCAGACATAAGGAATGGACATTGTCCATTTTTTAATTTGAAACATTTGTTATCTGCATCAACATATGAATGAAGCTTATCGCCAAATGCTCCTGTTACCTTGGAATACTTATCAATTGTCTCATCATCAATGTCAATCTGCCAGCCGCCAAAACAACAGTTGTCAATACATCTGCCGGCTATGCATGTAAAATCTTTATAATATGCTGGTGTTCGTAATTCCATGGCTTAATCCTCTTTAACGATGTCGGCTGTCTTATAAGGGATGACTTTAGTCAGGTCATTTATATTAAGTTCGACCTGATGACCAATTTTACCGGCACTGAACATAATTGTGTCATAATTTAAAACTTCCTGCTGGAATGTTGTCGGGAAAAGCTTCTTCATTCCTATAGGTGAGCAGCCACCATGGATATATCCGGTAAGTGGAAGGAGGTCTTTGGATTTTAACATCTCAATGGACTTCTCTCCCACTGCTTTTGCTGCTTTCTTCAAGTCAAGCTCCTTCTCTACAGGAATAACAAATACATAATTTTTGCCTGACTTGGCAACAGTTACGAGTGTCTTGAAAACTCTGTCTGGATTCTGTCCTAAAAATGCTGCGACTTCTGTTCCACTTATCGCCTGTTCAGGATCATATGTGTGTGCTGTATATTTAACCTTCTTCTGGTCAAGGATTCTGCATACATTAGTTTTCTCATCCATTATTAATTACCCCCTTGTAGACCACTGACTGCAATCCCATACGTCAGTTGCAAGTCCGTAATAGAATTCTGGCTCATGGCATACCATAAGAATACTGCCTTTATATTCTTTCAATGCTCTCTTTAATTCGTCCTTGGCATCAACGTCAAGGTGGTTAGTAGGCTCATCTAACAGCAAAATGTTGCTTTCGCGGTTAATAAGTTTGCACAGACGTACCTTTGCCTGTTCACCACCGCTTAATACACGAACTTTGCTTTCAATATGCTTGGTTGTAAGACCACATTTGGCAAGGGCAGAACGCACCTCATACTGGGTATATCCCGGAAATTCGTTCCATATCTCTTCAAGACAGCTTGTATTGATATCAGGTGACATCTCCTGTTCGAAATATCCAATCTCAAGGTAATCACCAAGCTCTACTTCACCGCTTAAAGGTTTGATAAGTCCGAGGATACTTTTAAGGAGTGTCGTCTTACCGATACCATTGGCACCAGTTAATACAATCTTCTGTCCACGTTCCATTGAAAGGTTAAGAGGACTTGAAAGAGGATCATCATATCCGATAACAAGGTCTTTAGTTGTGAATATGTATCTTCCAGGAGTTCTTGCTGTCTTAAAGTTGAATTCTGGCTTTGGTTTCTCGCCTGCAAGTTCAATAATATCCATATTATCAAGCTTTTTCTGACGTGACATAGCCATGTTACGTGTGGCAACGCGGGCTTTGTTACGTGCAACGAAATCCTTTAAGTCAGCAATCTCCTTCTGCTGTCTGTTGTAAGCTGCTTCAAGCTGGGATTTCTTCATCTCATAGACTTCCTTAAATTTGTCATAATCGCCAGCGTAGCGGACAATCTGCAGATTTTCAACGTGATATATAACATTTATTACACTATTAAGGAATGGTATATCATGTGATATAAGTATAAATGCATTCTCATATTCCTGCAGATATCTTTTAAGCCATTCAATATGTGACACATCAAGGTAGTTAGTAGGCTCGTCGAGTAACAATATATCAGGTTTTTCTAACAGAAGTTTACCCATCAGAACCTTAGTACGTTGTCCGCCAGAGAGGTCAGTGACATCTTTATCAAGTCCAAGTTCAAGAAGGCCAAGTGCCCTTGCTACCTCTTCAACCTTTGAATCTATCATGTAAAAGTCATGCATTGTGAGATTATCCTGAATAACGGCAAGTTCATCCATCATTTTAGCCATTTCGTCTTCTGATGCTTCACCGAGCTTATCGCAGATTTCATTCATATGCTGTTCCTGTATGAATAAATCATCAAATGCTGATTTAAGGACAGAACCAATAGTCATTCCTTTTTCAAGAACTGCGTGCTGGTCAAGATAGCCGACTTTGACATTCTTAGCCCATTCAATCTTACCATCATCAGGCATCATTTTACCTGTAATAATCTGTAAAAATGTAGACTTACCCTCGCCGTTGACACCGATAAGACCTACTTTATCTAATTTATTAAGCTGGAAAGATGCATTTTCAAATATGGCTCTGTCTCCAAAGCCGTGTGATAGATTTTCAACTGTTAACAAACTCATTTAATGTTGTACTCCTTTAACCTAATTCTTTGTTATATATTGATTGGGGAACATAGGCTTCTATCAGTATGCCATGTTCTGTGTATTCTTCTTTGATAATCTGTCCATATTGGCGGATTGTCGCTATACGTCCAGCCTCATTGTATGGGAAAAGCTTGCTTATCAGGCAGCGGCTCTCCAGAATAATGTCCTGTAATTTTGTAAGAAATGCTTCAAGCCCCTCACCAGTCTTGGCTGATATACGTATTGCAGCATCAGCTTTCTCATCTTTAATGATTGTATTGTCATCAGTGATGTCACATTTGTTAAGAAGCGTGATAATCGGCTTGCCATTAACTCCGAGGCTGTCTAATGTTTCATATACAGTCTGTATCTGGTGCTTATTGTCTGGATTAGATGAATCGACAACATGTACAAGAATATCAGCGTATCTGGCTTCCTCGAGGGTGCTTCTGAATGCCTGTATAAGGTTATGTGGCAGCTTGCGGATAAATCCGACAGTGTCAGTCAGCATAACATTTTCTCCATTAGGCAGCTTTAAAGCTCTTGTTGTAGGGTCGAGTGTGGCAAAAAGCTTATCCTCTGAAAGGACACCTGCATTGGTAAGCTTATTAAGAAGAGTTGACTTACCTGCGTTAGTGTAGCCTACAATGGCAACGACAGGGGTAGAAGTGTCAAGTCTTCTGGCTCTCACAACATTTCTGTGGTTTTCAATATCTTTTAAATCACTGTTTAATCTGGTCAGACGGTCTTTGATTATACGTCTGTCAGTCTCTAATTTTTTCTCACCAGGTCCTCTTGTACCAATTCCTCCTCCAAGACGGCTGAGTGTTGTTCCAAGACCAGCAAGCCTTGTCATGCGGTATTTTAACTGCGCCATCTCAACCTGAAGCTTACCTTCACTTGTACTTGCTCTTGCAGCAAATATATCAAGAATAACCATGGTTCTGTCCATGACCTTAGTGTCCAGTTCATCTTCCAGATTTTTAAGCTGTGCCGGGCTTAACTCATCATCACAGATTATGCCTGTTGCCCCAAGTGCGCTAATCATCGTGCGGACTTCATCAAGCTTTCCTTTGCCAATATATGTTGCAGGGTGGAAGTATTCCCTTGCCTGTACGGTTTTGCCGACTGTGACTGCACCAGCAGTTTTTGCAAGCTCTTCAAGTTCATCTAATGATTTGTAGGCATCATCATCTTCAAGCTGCACACCGACAAGAATGACCCTCTCCTGTTCATTATCTGTATTATACATATATTAATATTAACTCCTTGTATTAGTAGTGTTAATAGAGATTACACTGTAATCAGCACTCGTTATGGCATTACCTTCAGATACAACTCTCTGATATCTTGGAAGCCATTTGGTTGTGATTCCGCAATATGCAGCCACTTCATCATTAGATGCTTTTCCCATAAGCATGTATTTGATAGCAGCGTGTCTTAAATCCTGAAATGTAAATGTTTTCTCTATCTTTTTATCATATATGCCGTTGTCAACATACTGCTTTAAAAGACGTTCTGCATCTCTTGGTTTAAGATATGTGCCTCTCTTATTATAGAAGATATGTGAATCTTCATATACATTATTTTCACCATCTGATATATTAACATGTTTTTTTAAATATTTCTTCATTATTTTGCTAACATCAGCAGGAAGTTTTATTATTCTTGAAACTTTTTTGGTTTCCCGGATATTAAGACAGCATGTTTTTTTCTTGTCATACATTATGCTATCTTTTGTAAGCCTGCATAATTCTGAAGTTGTAATCCCGCATTTTACTACTAGTGAAAGTATGCATACAAATGTGTCATCCTTTGCTTTGACAGCTGACTCGAGAAGATAGTTAATTTCTTCTTCTGTTGGAAGTGATTCTTTATGTATGTCTTTGCTTGGCTCAGGAATAGTGTAATCCCTGAAAAAATTAGTATACACCTCGCCTGCGGTATTTTTTTTATATTGTATGTAATCGCATAATGATTTCATCACTGACAAACGCATGATAGCAGTAGTCCTTGAAAGTCTGCCGGCATTCATCTTTGTTACAAGTTCATTAAAATACTTATCTGCATCAGAGTGAGTTAGTTCATCTGGGTTGTGTCCCGTTATCCTGATATATCCTCTGACAATATTATAATAATTTTTTCTCGTGCGTTCTGAAAGATTTTCTGCAAAAAAATTCCATATTGAATATAAAAATTCATTCGTAAAAACGCTTGCGGTGTCTAAGTTAGATGTTATTGTGTCCAATTTATAATCTCCAAATCAAAAATAATTTAATAAAAAATAGAGCAGTAGTAATTATAGCACTATATGACGACATATGTCTATATTCAATCAAAACATTCCTCCCACAACACATCTCAAGAAATTTAATTCAAAGAAAATTAATTAAGAAAGAAATCCTGTTTTGCGTTTGCATTTAAAATGAAATTTATCTATAATAGAATTTGAAATTTTTGAAAGGCGTAGAATTATGGAACAATATTCAAGACAGTTTATAGAGGAACTATCGAAACATATCGACCCTACTATCGCAGACTTCTTTGATGTGAAGCACGATTTATTCAAGTTTCCGGCTGCAAACATTCTGGAATTAATAGATGAAACTCTCATGGATTATCTGGAGGGCAGGACAAGCCGTGAAGACCTTGTTCCTGTCATTAACAAAATCAAGAAATCAAGGCTGCAGAAAAGAGCAAGATGGTACTCATCATACATGGATGATATCAACAATCTCTCAATAGATGACCCTAAGCATCCACTCGCTAATGTCGTTAATATGGCGCGCTCTGCCCCACTGGAAGAGTACAGTAAGATGTTCGGAACAAGAGATATAGATGAAATTATAGATGATTACAAAAACAAGGCATCTGAGTGGAAGGACAATCCTAACAGTCTGCTCATATCATTTCCTGGGTTATCTTCATTTACTAATAAGTCAATCTATAAGTCATTAAAGAATGACCTTATAATAAGTATATGGAAATATATTGAGACAGAGCTCGCCGGTAATATTGATTCTTATATGAGAATGTTTCCAGAGCAGTTAATAGACAAACCACTCTTCTCTCCTTCTTCATTCACATTGATGATGGATCAGGCTTCTAATAATCTATTAAAAGAAATTATCACAGATGATGAGGGAACTGAGCTTTTGGAAGTAACTGTTAACAGTGGCAGGCTTACACCACCTAAGTCGATGGATTCAAGTGACTTAAAGCTTGTTAACGCATTTATATCAAGCATCAATATGCAGGAATTTTCAAAGGATAAATCAGTAGTAGTTGATCTTAATACCCTTGGAAAAGAACTTGTAGATTACCATGTAGGTAAGAATGTAATCACTAAAATTACTAATTCATGCCGCAAGCTGGTAGAATACAACTTCTCTTATGAGGAAGAAGGAACAAAGCTTTTCTTCAACTTATTCGATAATATCACGATTAAGGAAGATGCAGAAAGACCTTATGCAATTGCACAATTTGGAGAAATTTTAAGTAATGCAATTATCCAGAAAAAACTTATCTCTATTACTTCTGCTTCTTATGATGTATTGCAGAATAATCTTTCGCGAATTATATGTTATGCATTAAAAAGGGAACAGATTGCTAATCAGGAGACATTGATGGGCGAATATAGTTATACTTATTTCCAGAAGATTGTACGATTCAAGCTCACTAACAAGAAGAAGAACATGCAGCTTATTCAGGAGAGTCTTCAGGAGTTTGTAGACAACGGAATTGCAATTAAGAATTTTGAACTTGCCAATGGTGTTTTCATAATTCATTTCCTGCCACTATCAGTTGCGGAAATTGATGATCTTAATTTTAGTAACACCAAGCACATTGAGAGTCTGTGATTTAAAATCGCAGCTTTAGACTAAAGGATTTAATTCCAGAAGTTTAAGGCTGCGATTTTTTATGTCTACATTTTTGAGAAAAAGGGGTTGAAAGATAAAATTTGCTGTCGTGTGAATAATGCAACCTTTTATTTTTATAAATCCAGTGTTTGTGCGTGTTTTAGCGAATTTTGTCGATATTATTTTATTTTTAGATGTCATAAATGCTTAAAATGCTGATAAATACTGGATTTGTTATTTTGTAATTTGTCGATAGTACAAATTCTGAAAAAATGGTGTGAAATTTTGTAGACATTTTTGGAGTAAGTTTTTAAAGTTTAAGATTAAAAAGTAGATATTTTTGGAGTAAAAAACTTTTTTGTAGACATTTTTGGAGTAAATTAATGATTTTGAGACCTTAAAAAGTGGTTTTTGTATGATAAATCAGATTAAAAATATACAAAAAGTAATGATTTTCTACATTTTTTCTTCCAAAAAAAGTTTTTTATGTCTACATTTTGGCTTAAAACTGGGGTTTTCAGGTCTATGATAAGATTTGTAGATTTGCCACAACAATATGTAGATAATAAAAGAGTAAAATCCACAAAATACGTTTTGTGTAGACTTCAAAAAAAATTTCAAGAAATTTCGTAGACGTTTTTAGAGTAAAAATCTATATTTTTGAAAAAATGTAGACATAAAAATCAAAAAAAATTGTATTTTTGCCATTATGAAGATAAATTTCTAGTAAAAAAGCCCATTTGATTTTTTTAGCCAAAAACTGTTAAATTAGAGCCTGGAAAGGTGGTGAATCAAGTGGACAATTTTGCAAATATTGGCAAAGCTGTTTTATTACAATCTCTGGGCCTACAGAAAAATTATTCTGAAATCGCAGAATCAACTGTTGAAGTCACAGATTATAATACTACCGCCTGCTCATCATGTAAATACTGCTCTATCATCAGAAGCTTCAATCCAGAATCTGATGCTTACAAAGCAGCTATTGAATCATGTGCCACATGTCCACATCGTGTAACCACTACGGAGAAGACTTACAAGAAAGTTTATCATAATGAACACAATCGTTATGGTTATAAGCCTATGCTCAAATCTATGGCTATTAAACTTCTACTGCTCTTCCACTTCTATCACCCAGACCAGTTTGGAGTGATTAATGACATTTCTTATAATGAATGTGCAGATATGCTGAATTGCAACCCAAGGACAATTCATAATAATCTGGATATATTGTCAGCTTATGGCTACATATCATATTCTAAGAACAGCGCACACAGTTTCAGTGTATGCCTTAATGACTATGAAAGCTACTACCTTCCTGCATCCAAGGGAGGACGTGGCTATATTGTCATGTCTTATAATCTTTTAAAGCAGATTATCAATATAGGCAATCTTATGTCACTAAGGATTCATCTGCGTGAGCTTGTAGAGCTTGATACACTTAATCTTAAAGGCGCATTTACTGCGGTTAACAAGACATTTCACGATATCAGGCTTTCATTGCCAGCTTATTGCAAACCGTGCATTATACGCTCTTGCATGAAAGGTGATTCAGGAATATTCAATATAACTTACAAAGACAACGCTGTAAGATTTGAGATTCTGGAGCAGTTTGAATGTAAGAGGCAGAAAGCTGAGCTGCACAGCTCATACATATCTATGTTTACCGGCTTTATCAGTGAATTTAACCAGACTGTTGCAAATGTTAATACCAACAGCTACATGCCAGATAAATATGCACCTTTCTTTGATTTATCGGACAAGAATTATCCGGCTGATATGACTGGCTCTTATTGCATGATTCATATAAAGGATTACGAGATTGAAGATGTGGCGCAGTTGTCAATGCAATATTCATATGACTGCGTTATTGAGGCTCTTAGCAGTATATACAAGGATTATTATATGCGTGAGAAGCCGGTCGGCAATCTGGGAGCACTGCTTAGGACTATAATTCTTGCCAATATGCAGCATCGCGGTTCGCCAGGCAGGAATGCTGCCACTGCCGCTTAATATCTATAATACAGGTTGATTAGTTATTTAATTATGAATAGCTGACCAGCCTTATTTTCGTGTTCTTCACTCTCCTACACCCCTATTCCATGCCACTCATTATAATTAAAATTAACTTTTTCTCTGTTTTATTCTGATTTTCTGGATAATATTCACTACTCTACCCATATATGTACGTTTTTTAATATATAAGATGTACTTAAAATGTTTATCTTACGCTGGCTTTCTTGAAAGTTTTCGACATAAATCAGATTCTTTTCTACTTAAATTTTAATGTTTTGAACCTGTAAATACATCTTTTCGTCTGTATGATTAAAGATTTCAATGAGCTGTTTTGTTAATTCAACTTTTATGTGGAGCAATTCGACTTGTGAAATAAAAAAAATAAACAGCCTCCGATTCCAGAAACCCTGCTGTTTCCTGACGAAGCTGTTTTTTTAGTTTAGCAATATCTGTTTATTAATAAGCTGTATTAATATAATTATTTAATTACAAAAAGTGCTAAATGTGCAAAGTGTACGTACAGTACTTTAATTACATTTCGTGCATTTTTTTTATGGACTATAGTGTATGTAAAATTATAATAATACTTGTGATAAAAAATAGCCTTGTATATTTGGCATATTGCACGTTAAATGTTTTTTAGGATTCATTCTATAAATAAACATAAAAACGGCATATACGTCAAAATACAAGGCCATATGGATTGGTATGCTGATAATATAAATTTAATAATAGCAATCTATACTATTCCGCATTATTTTATAGATTTTCCAGTAAATCATTCAACCTGTCTTTTAAAATCTGAACTCTGACTTTAAGATCAACATCACTTTTGATAACTGACTTGTTATTCTTTAAGACATCAAAATTATTTTCAAGAAGGCTGAGAGCCTGTTCTGTCTTTGCAATTGAACTTATTCTTTTAAGCTCTGTATCAGAGATTGAAGTCTGGCGTTTTTCTTTTTCTTTCTGAGCCTGCTTTAATTTTTCAATGTTATTCTCAAGTTTAGTCTTCTCACGTTCTGCTTTGTTCTTAGCTTCAGTGATAAATCGTATCTCATCTTCAAGAGCTTCTTTACTTTTACTCTTTGGAGCGTTGTTTTCAAGCTCTGCAATTCGTTTCTCAAGGAGCTGGACAGTGTTTTCCTGCGATTTAATCTGGTTATTAGCATCTTCAAGTTCAGATTTGTAACGCTTTGCCTCCTGCTCACGTTCTTCTGAGAGAGCCTTGATTGACTGGTATTCGGCGTTCTCTACTGTTCCATTTTTGCGGATTATATTGAGAATACTCTTCTGTGCATCTTCATCCAGTTTACCGAATTTATCAGCCTGATTGAGGTCGATACCATTAGCATTCAGCAATTCTGATAATTCGGGAATAAGCTTTTCGGCTGTTGTATACTTTCTTGCCTGTCTCTCAGAAATGTTAAGCTGCTTGGCAATCTCTGCATTGATGTTCTTAATCTCGCCGGTAAGTTTTTTAGCTTCATATAACTCCTTGAGTCTTGAAACTTCCCATCTTTTTACTTCCATAGATGTCTCTCTTACATCATGGTTGGCAGATATAAGCATAATCTCCTCATCAATGTCTGAAATGTTGGATTTCTCGACTTTACAAGGAATACCTGTAGGGAATAGCTGCTTGTAATCTTTATCAGACATCATGCAGATGGCGTGGAATCTACGCTCACCAGATACAAGGCGGTATACATCATTTTCACTATCATATATAACAGAAAGGTTATGTCTCAAACCATTAACAAGTATGCTTTCCATGAGAGCTTCAATGCCTTCCTGGCTGTACATCTCATTTTTTGGGTTTGATTTGATTCTTGATTTATCTATAAACTGGAAGTTGTATTCAGTCTTTGCCTGAACTTCTTTTAACTTGCTTCCACCATCGTTATTGAGAACACCTTTGCTTGTTATTCCTGCTCCAAATGTTTTCTTTGCCATTATTTCTCCCCCTTAAGATATTTTGCGAGTTCCCGGAAATGCTTATTATCCATTAATCCAAGATAATTTACGAGTTCAATGTAGTCCTGTGTTGCACCAGAACGCTTGTCATATGTAAGTAATGGCTCAAATGTGGTATTAGATTCACTTACAGATATGCTGTTACGGATTGATACAGGAAGGAACTTGTCTCCAAACATGTTCTCGTAACTTTCAAACATCTGTTTAAATAATGTTGTTCTGCCGGCAACTCTTGTCATGAATATTCCGGCAAATTCAATGGCAAGTGAATATTTAGTATTCAACTCTTCTATTGTATCAAGTAATGACATAAGTCCGTCATATGAGAAGTTATCTACACCGATAGGTGTTATTATCTTATCGCTGGCGCATATCGCACACGTTGTAAGATATGATTTGAATGGTGAGTTATCTATAATAATGTAGTCAAACTCGTCTTCAAGAAGTCGTAAGTTGTTTCTAAGGTATAATTCGATATTTTTCTCTTTGCTCTGGTCGTAGATTTTGTAGATAAGAGTGTTGAGTTCTCTTGATGCAGACAAAATAGATATATTATCGTAGTCTGTATCTGATATATATTCCATCACATCATCTTTATTATCAAGTTTAGAACAGAACAAGCGTTCATAATCAACACCTTTAATGTTATCAACTGTGCTGAACATTTTGGTTGTGTTCATCTGTGGGTCTAAATCAATCAGCAAAACATTATATCCAGAGATAGATAATATCTGGGTAATAGTTATTGCAGATGTTGATTTACCAACACCACCCTTTTCATTAATTAAACTAATTACTTCTGACATAAGTATCCTTTCATTCTTCTGCATAATGCAGAATTATATAAATATTGAACTCAGTTCAATATATCTAATGTACTATGTTAATTATACATTATATTTCGTCTAATTCAATAGAAATTCAGCAGAAATATGACTTTATTTTATTATTATATGTTAATAATCGTGGATTTATGACTTTGATAATGGAAATTTAATTAATTTATGAACTTCTGTAAGTTTTTGAACTCAGTTCAAAAATATTAGATAAATAACAATGACTACATTATAGTCAACTACCCACAACCTGAAGGTAGTGGGTTTCCGCCTATGGCAAACGAAAGGATTTAATTTATGAAAAAGTGAACTGAGTTCAAAAAATACGTGATAATATTAAAATAATTAGGCTGAATTTAATTACATAAAAGAATGAACTCAGTTCACTTTTTGTGATGGAGAGAAATTTAGATAGATTTATAATACAAAATAAACAATATAAATTGCAAAGAATATTAAAGAGTATTAATGTGTGTTTTTATAAAGAAGACAATTGAAAATAATGTAAAACATAGACATTACGTAAGTACAATTATGTGAGAAATCATACAGGTAAAGATTAAATATAAATTATATAAGAAGTAACATAAAAAATCATATTAAGAATTATATCAAGAATCATATATATAGGATAATATAAAGCGTAATAATTGAACTGAGTTCCTTTATATAAAAAAGAATATATAGGAACTCAGTTCAAAAATAACAAACAAGATATACTAAATATGATATTAAATATATTGCTAAATCAATAAATACATTGCATAATAATATAGAATGTAGATTAATTTTGTCAGTATAATAAAGTTAATAAAATTAAAATCATAAATAATTAATGGATGTGTATAAAGGAACGAAGATGTAATGCTTAAATAGTGCAAAACATATGTTTGTAAACGTTCCACGTGGAACGTCAAGATAAGCAAAACACAAGATATGGAATAATACATTACAACATATAAATAATATAGTAGGTATACAGTATGTTAGATAAGGCTTATAATATTATGACAACTAAGAATACGGAGAAAATTATGAAGAATAATGTTGTTTGTTGTGGAATTCAGTTGAACTGTGATGATTCCAGAAAAAATATGTTGAAAAGGGCAGAATTATATATAGAAAAAGCTGTCAGGGAGATTAAAAACAGAGGACTAAAGCTTGATATTCTTGTACTTCCAGAACAATTCATCCAGATGCCAGAGACAGCAGAGAAATATGGTGAAGAATACGGAATGAATGGGGAAGAGATGCAGGAATGGGCATCCATGATTGCCAGAAAATATGATACCAACGTATTTGCCGGTACATATCCACATAAGGATGAGAAGATATATAACCGCTGTCTCGTTGTTGACAGGCAGGGCAATGTAAAAGGTAAATATGATAAAATACATTTATTTGATGCATTTAATGTCAAGGAATCAGACACATTTGAAGCAGGAACGGAGCTTGGGATATTCGACCTTGATGTGGGACGTGTCGGTGTATGGATATGTTATGATTCAAGATTTCCAGAGATTTCAAGGGCCTTGAGGGAACGTGAAGCAGATATATTCGTTGTTCCAGCAGCATTTTATAAGCCTAATTACAGGCATTGGGAGATTCTTATAAATGCCGCCGCAATTACCAATGTAACCCCAATAATCGCAGTTAATCAGGGTGGCAGATTGTCAGGGGCAAATAAAAAGATTTGCAATAACGGCATGTTAATTAAGGAAAATGAAAAAAATTATGATAATGTCACAGAAATTCAGGAAACATCCAATCTGGAAGCCTCAAAATTTGTAGGAAATTCCATGATTCTTGATGCATATGGAGATGAATGTGCAAGGCTGGGAGACGAGGAAGGCTATATGATTGGGGTTATAGATAAGGATTATACGAAGAAATGCCGCGAAAGCAATCCAGAATATAGTAACAGAAGAATTGACCTTTATAAAAAATGGTTATAAAATTAAATAAATCGTGTTTAGACATATTAAGGAGGACATAAGAATGTATGTATCTGAGGAAATGTATGAATTAGGCAGTAAAAGATCTGCTATAAGAGAACTTTTTGAATATGGCAAGAAGAGAGCCGCTGTTGTAGGCGCAGAGAACGTGTATGATTTCAGCCTTGGTAATCCAACAGTGCCAGCTCCTGACTGCGTTAATGAGACAATAAGAGAGCTTACACATAATCTTGATTCAATCTCACTTCACGGATATACATCTGCACAGGGTGATATTGAGACAAGACAGGCTATAGCAGATTATCTTAACAAGACATATCAGACAAAATTTAATGCAGATAATTTCTATATGACATGTGGTGCGGCTGCATCACTCACAATTACTCTGAAAGCACTGACTGCAAGCAGTGATGACGAGATTATTGCGATTGCACCATTTTTCCCAGAATACAGGGTATTTACATGTGCGGCTGGAGCTAAATTCGTAGTGGTATCAGCAGATACTGACGAATTCCAGATTAAATTTGACGAGCTTGAAGCCAAGATTAATGCACATACAAAGGCTGTTATAATTAATTCACCTAACAATCCATCAGGTGCCGTATATTCAGAAGATACTATCAAAAAGCTCGCAGAGCTTCTTACTAAGAAAGGAAAAGAATATGGAACTAAGATATTTATAATAAGCGATGAGCCATACAGAGAAATCGTTTATGATGGAGTTGAAGTTCCATATGTAACTAAATATTACAACAATACAGTTGTATGTTATTCATACAGCAAGTCATTATCACTTCCAGGCGAGAGAATCGGATTCATTCTTGTACCAGATGAAGCTGATGACAGCAAGGTATTATATGCAGCCTGCGCCGGTGCAGGACGTGCACTTGGTTATGTGTGTGCTCCAAGCATGTTCCAGAAGGTTATCGCTAAATGCGTTGGCAACACAGGTGATATTAACCTTTACAAGAAGAACAGAGACCTTCTCTATGATGAGTTAACTAAGATGGGATATCACTGCCATAAGCCAGCAGGAGCATTTTACATGTTCGTTGAGGCTCTTGAGAAGGATTCGGTTAATTTCTGCGAGAAAGCTAAGGAAGAAGACCTTCTTTTAGTTGCGGCAGATGGATTTGAGTGCCCAGGCTGGGTAAGAATATCTTACTGCGTTGACGAGGACATGATAAAGAGGTCATTCAAAGCATTTAAGGCACTTAAAGACAAGTATAACTAGAATAAATGTTACATAGGCATGATATGCATGGAGGAATAAAGTGACACTTCAGCAATTACAATACGTTGTTACAGTTGCAGAGACCGGGACGATAACAGAGGCGGCTGAGAAATTATTTATTACACAGCCAAGTCTTACCAATGCGATAAGAGAACTTGAAAAAGAGATGAATATCAACATATTCCTGCGCTCTAATAAGGGCGTTGTGGTATCTAAGGAAGGCGAGGTTTTCTTAGGATATGCGCGTCAGGTTCTTGAACAGGCGGCTCTTCTTAAAATGAAATATGCGGAAGGCAGGGAGTGGAGTAAGAATTTCTGCGTTTCTACCCAGCATTATTCATTTGCGGTCAATGCATTTGTTGACCTTATCAAGAATTATGGCGGTGAGGAGTACGATTATAACCTGAGAGAGACACAGACTTATGAAATTATCGAGGATGTTGCTCTTATGAAGTCTGAGATAGGGATTCTTTATATAAATGAGTCCAACAGCGTAATTCTTAACAAGGCATTTAGAGAAAAAGAACTTGAATTTACTGAATTGTTCACAGCAAAACCGCATGTGTTCATGTCAAGGTATAACCCGCTTGCAGGAAAGAAAGGTGTATCCTGGGAGGATTTGAAGCCTTATCCATACCTTTCTTTCGAGCAGGGTGACCATAATTCATTCTATTATTCAGAAGAGATATTCAGTAATGTAGAAAGACCTAAGAATATCAGGGTTCGTGACAGAGCAACTTTATTTAATCTTGTTATAGGGCTTAATGGTTATACTGTGTGCAGCGGAGTTATTGACGAGGAGCTTAACGGCAAGGATATTGTCGCAGTTCCGCTTAAAGCTGAGGGTGATATGCATGTAGGGTATATTCGTCACAAAAAGGCTGTTGTAAGCCATCTGGCGCAGGCTTATATTGAAGAATTGAAGAAATACATAGTATAATTCAATTCTTTTCTGGCTTATACTCTGACAAGAATAATCCTATCAAAGTAAGCTCCCAGAGGGTTTAATTCTAAGTTCTGTCCGTTCACAATTAAGATTTTATATCATAGAGCGGGAGGCATCCTCTATTATTGAGAAAAAAATATCACATTAATCACTTGTTTTATTCATAGAAATATATTATTCTTACATAAGTTAGATATGACTAACAAAACTAAGTCTAACCGAACAAACTTCTATTCAATAATTGAGGTTTTATCAGGTAACAATGTAGAAGTCTTCTGTAATGTGAGGAATAATATGAGTGAAGATGTATGTGAAATTGTCAAATCAATGGATAAGGAATCGCTGGATACGCAGCTTGCACTGCAATGCGCACCATTTATAAGTGGACTCAGAATGTCTAATCTGTTGACAGTTAAGAAGGACCAGTATGCTGACCTTGTAAGAATTGCTAATAAGTCGGACTGGAATATTAAGGTTCTTGCTGTTAATAAGACTGGAAGGCAGTTGTGGCAGATTACAGTGACTGTGCTGGTGTATCATGAGAAGGCACTTATGGAGTATCTTAGCAGTCCAGAGGTCTGCGAACTTCTTATTAATATGGGATATGACTCTTATGCCGTTGGGAGCCATGACCTGAAAATGCTGATTGACACATTTGCACATAGATATTCCTCATGCAGAAAAGGCGAATGTAAATTTCCAGATGAAATGGGTGTGTTCTTAGGATATCCGATTGAGGATGTTGAAGGATACATTGATAACGGAGGAAAGAACTGCCTGTATACAAGTTACTGGAAGGTATACTCCAATCCTGAAGAGAAGTTCAGATTGTTCAACAATTATGAGAAAGCCAAGGAAAATATAATAAGATACATCGCAATGGGATATAATATGCCAGAGGTAATCGCGTTATATGCATAAAGCAAAAGGTCAAAAACCGTTTGCAGGCTTGAAAAATTAAGAATAGTGGATGGAGGATTAACTATGAGTAAGGTAAGTGTTGTTTACTGGTCACAGACAGGTAATACTATGGAGATGGCTAACGCAGTAGGCGAGGGAATTACAGCCGCTGGCGGTGAAGCTGAAGTAGCTGAGGTTGGCGGATTTGATGCATCATCTCTTGCTAATGAAGCAGCATTTGCATTAGGATGCCCTGCTATGGGAGCTGAGGTTCTTGAGGAATCAGAGATGGAGCCATTCGTATCAGAAGTGGAGAAGATTGCATCTGGAAAGACTATTGCTTTATTCGGTTCATATGGATGGGGCGATGGACAGTGGATGCGTGACTGGGTTGACAGAATGACAGCAGCAGGCGCAACTGTTCTTACAGGCGAGGGCGTTATCTGCATGGAAGCACCAGACGACAGCGTTAAGGAGCAGTTAAAGGAGATAGGAAAGCAGCTTGCAGCTATAGGCTAATCCTTATATATTGGCTGAAATGAGTTAAATTCACATAATAAATCCAAAATGTGTCAGAAGCCGGGGAATATATGGCTTTAAAATCGGGAAGTGGCTTAATCAAGAGATATCTTGTGCATAGACCCGAAAAAGCGACACATTTTGGATTTTTTTGCACATTTTTTGAAATAAAGAAAAATGTGGGGTTTAGCGAAGTGTAAAACGAGGGAATTTGGATTTTTTGGATAGTGGCTGTATAATGGTGTAAATTCAATAAAATAAAAATGAGCACATAGCTC
>URGC01000018.1 GCA_900547255.1 uncultured Eubacterium sp.
ATGCTTCCACCCACTGTTGCAAGATTCCTGAACTGTACGCCTACAATATGCCTTAAAGCTTCCTTAACACACCCATTCGTATATTCATTAAATCCCACATGCATCTCCAACTGTCTTAAAGTTGTCATACATCCAATCTTAAATTCATCATCATTTTCTTCAATCTTATCAAGTCCAAGCCCAGACAAATCAATTGCAGTATTAATTCTGTTATCACCCATACGCATCCACATCATACCGCCAATAATTCTATTTGTCTTTTTCTGATTAAGCTCATAAGCTTCATCAAGACTTTCTACTTTTCTGAAATTCTGTATAGTAAGCATAGAAACTCCAATCTAATGTTTTAATTTATTTAAATATACATACTTGTAAAACCCTTGTCAATCTGATAAAATTCTAACGCTAATATTTTATTAAGTATCACATTTACAGAAAGGAATACCATGAAAAATTTCAAGAAAATAACTGTACTTTTCTTAGCAATACTCATGCTTGTATCAACTGTCGCATGCGGTAACTCTTCTGCAACAACAAACAATAGCACCACACAGGCTGCAACATCAGCATTTGATGTAATGTCACAGTATAAGGACATTGCTGTAAGCTATCCACTTACAATCACAGATCAGGCAGGGAGAACAGTAACATTCGAAAAAGCACCAGAGAAAATTGCATCATCTTACTACATCTCTACAAGCCTTCTTATCTCACTTGGTCTTTCAGACAAGCTTGTTGGAATCGAAGCTAAAGCTAACACAAGAAATATCTACAAACTTTCAGCTCCTTCCATAGTTAACTTACCTAATATGGGAACAGCTAAAGAATTCAACACAGAAGCATGTGTTGCCGCCGCTCCTGACGTTGTATTTCTTCCACTTAAATTAAAAAAGACGGCTGACACACTTGAAGGACTTGGAATTAAAGCTGTTGTAGTCAATCCAGAAGATCAGTCACTCTTAAAAGATTGTATAACACTTGCTGGTAAAATAACTAACACAGTTGGCAGAGCTGAGGCACTCAATGATTCAATAGACACATTTTTAGCTAACACTAAAGCTGCCGTTTCTGGTGAAAATGCACCTTTGGTATATCTTGCTGGCAACAGCTCTGTTCTGTCAACAGCAGGAAGCAAAATGTATCAGGATACACTTCTTACAAATGCCGGTGGCAAAAATGCTGCTTCTGAACTTACAGACACTTACTGGGATAATGTTTCATACGAACAGATTCTTGCATGGAACCCTGACTACATTGTAATCGCTGCTGATGCAACATATTCTGTTGATGATATATTAAATGATGCTAACCTTGCAGAATGCAAAGCAGTTAAAAATAAACATGTTGTAAAACTCCCTAATATGATTGAGGCATGGGATTCACCAGTTCCTGGAAGTTTCCTTGGAAGCATCTATATAGCTTCTGCTCTTCACCCTGATAAAGTAACCAGTGATTATTTTGAATCTTGTGTTGAAAACTTCTATCAGAACTTTTATGGATTCACACCTGCCAAATAATAAAGGATGATTTATGTTCAATAACACTAATAATTACAGGAACAAAATTATACTTTTATCTGCCATATGGGCACTGCTTCTTATAGTAGTGCTCACATGGTCAGTTCTTATAGGACAGTATCCGCTTACACTAAAAGGATTACTGTCAGGTGATACTACTTCAATCATGGTCTTTAAACGACTAAGACTTCCCCGTGCTCTTATGGGAATTATCGGTGGCTTTGGTCTTGCAGTCTCTGGATATATCTATCAGATAATTTTTAAAAATCCTCTTGCTTCACCCGATGTTGTAGGTGTTGCATCCGGGGCAAGTGCTGGTGCTGCTTTTGCCATCGTTGCAATTTCTTCTTTAACCCCTGTTGTATCAATATCAGCATTTATAGGAGGAATAATTGCACTTTCAATAACTCTGCTTACCGCATATCTTATTCCTGGCAGAAACAGCTATACAATTGTACTTGCAGGTATAGCAATTCATTCTGTAGCACAGACAATTCTTATGTTTCTAAAACTTGCAGCAGACCCTGAAAAACAGCTTGCCTCTATTGAATACTGGATTATGGGAAGCCTTAATGGTGTATCAATTAATAGTATTACAGTTCCATTTATCATCACATTAACAGGTTTTATAATCATATTGATTTTGTACAGGCAGATTATGATTTTATCTCTTAATGAAGATGAAGCTGTTTCTTTAGGTGTAAATGTTTCATTATTACGTTTTATTATATTAATGATTGCAACGCTTATTGTGTCATCAATAATATGTGTAACAGGAATTATCAGCTTTATAGGACTTATTGCGCCTCATATTGCCAGACTTTCAACTGGACGTAACGACAGATTTACATATATATTAACAGGATTTACTGGTGCTGTTATAATGACTATTGCAGATATATTTGCAAGAAGTATTTCATCCTCAGAACTTCCAGTCAGTATATTTACATCATTGCTTGGCGCACCACTTCTTATATTCCTACTTGTCAGGACTAATAAAAAGGAGATTATGTAATGACATACTTATCTAACCCAGAACTTTCAGTATCAGATGTATCTGTATATTATGGCAGTAAATGTGCAGTAGACAACGTAAGCTTTAAGACACATGCCGGACAGCTTACCGCAGTTATCGGAAGTAACGGATGCGGAAAAACCTCTCTTATAAAAGCCATAATGAATCTCACACATCATAATGGTGAGTGTCATCTTAATAACTTAACCCTTGAAAAATTATCTATCGGTAAACGAGCTGGTCTTATAAGTTACATTCCACAGCGTAACGGAATAAGCATAAGCATGACTGTCAGAGATGTGTGTCTTCTTGGATTCAATCCACAGCTTCATATACTCGGCTCTTATACATCGGATATGAAAAATAAAGTTAAAACAGCTATTGATAAAGTCGGACTTGCAGGATTATATGATACAGATTTTCTAACACTAAGCGAAGGTCAGAAACAATTGTGCATACTTGCACGCACTCTTGTTGAAGACTCACCTCTTCTGCTTCTTGACGAGCCTGACAGTGCTCTTGATTTCTCTAATCGCCATATGCTTATGAGAAATATCAGGAAAATTGCATATAATAACAAATGTGCCATTATGTGTATCCACAGCCCTGAGCTCGCACTTGAGTACTGCGATAACATACTTCTTATGAAGAGTGGCAGAATCGTTTCATCTATCAATACTCATACCGACAGTATTAATGAAATAAATGAGAAAATGTCTCTTATCTATGATAACATTAATATAACAGAATGTACTGACTCTAATGGCAGGATTCACAAAACAGTTCTCGCTTTATGAATGGAGGATTTATGGACAATCATTATCTGGACGCTCTAGCTGTAATTTCATTATACAAAATATCAGGCAAAAAGCATCTGCTCATAACTGGTAATCGTGGAAGTGGCAAATCTCATCTTATTAATAAAATAATCAGAATAATGTCTGGTTCTTTCAATTATCTGCGAAGTTATCGCACTGATAAACCTCAGGTCGTTATTAAATCTAACCTCATAGATAATGAAAAAGAATATACTATTGGCGTTCCACGATCTCTTACTCCTGATTTCTCATGCAAAGGCAACAGTATGCGTGTAGTGGAGAAAGGCTTTCTTAACTGTGCCATTCCAGCTATACAGACGCATCTCAAAAATGATCCTGATAAATTATTTATTATTGATGAATTAGGTTATCTTGAAACTTCATGTACACCATTTCAGGAAACTGTTTATGCACTCCTGGATCAATCACATGTTTTAGCTGTTATAAGAAAACAATCTACAGAATTTCTTAACAAGATATCATCAAGAGATGATGTATTATTGATTGATCTGGATAATACATTTGACTCTCTTTCATGTATTATAATGGCTTCTGGGATATCTAAACGATTTGGTGCTAATAAACTCCTTGCAGATTTTAATGGAAAGACTCTATTTGAGAATACTGTATCTGAAAGCCAGTTAGTTAAATTCGGCTATACTCTTGCCGTTACACGCCATCACGAAATTGCCAGAATATGTGATTATTCTGGTATAGATTGTCTTCTCCATGACCTTCCTTTCAGGAATGACATGATCCGTCTTGGTGTTTCACATATTCTTGAAAACTCTAAACCTGATGGAATATTATTTCTTCCATCTGACCAGCCACTCATATCACGTACAAGCATTCAGCTTCTGTGCCTGACATTTCTGTATTATAAAGATAAAATATGCAGACTGTCATTCAATGAAACCGCTGGTTCACCCGTCATATTTCCATCCAGGTACTATGATGAACTGCTTACGCTTCCAGAGGGTAAAGGTGGTGGATTCTTAGCAAAAAAATATCCTGAACAGGTAATATTAATTCCTGCCCAGGATGAATATGAATTATTTGATATTGATACTCCTGATGATCTTACTCATCTTTTACAGTATTGTTACTAGATGTATCTGCCATCTCCTGTACTGGTTTATCTTTTGGTAATATTATATTCAGGACAATCGCAACAAGTGCTGCTGGAACGATACCTGATTCACCGAACATGAGCTGGACAGCCTGTGGTGTATGTGCAAGAATAGTTGGACTTACACCCATTCCATAACCAACGCCAAGCGCAACAGAAACAATTGAAAGTCTTCTTGCATCTAATGGTTCTTTAGTAATAAGCTGGATACCGCTTACAATAATTGATGCGAACATCATAACGGCTGCACCGCCAAGGACTGACTGTGGCATTATAGATATTAATGCTCCAAGCTTAGGTATCAGTCCACAGAGAATAAGAAATACTGCTCCTGATGCAAGTGCAACTCTGTTAACCACCTTCGTCATAGCTACAAGTCCTACATTCTGGCTGAATGATGTATTAGGAAGAACACCAAATATAGCTGCAAGTGTTGAACCAATACCATCACACATAACACCGCCAGAAAGCTCCTTGTCTGTCGCTTCTCTTCCCATTCCACCTTCCATAACACCTGATATGTCACCAACAGTCTCAACTGCTGTTACAATGAACATAATAAGTACAGGAAGTATTGCTCTTAAATCAAATACCGGTTTAACTGGCATAAACTTAGGAATAGCAAACCACTGTGCCTCTGCAACCTTGTTCCAGTTAAGCACCCATGATTTAGTATACTCCACGCCATCGGCAGTCACTGCTGTATGTGGAAGTATACATCCCATAATAAATGCTACAATATATCCAACTATAATTCCTACAAGAATAGCAGATGAACTTATATATCCCTTTGTCCAATGCTTAACAAATAATATAACAATAAGCACAACAAATGCTAGGAAAAGATTCTCCATTGAGCCAAAATCTTTAGCAGAACTTCCTCCACCAAATGAATTAATACCTACTGATATCAATGATAAACCTATTGAAAGAACCACTGTTCCTGTAACTACTGATGGGAAAAATCTCCTCAGCGGCTTAATAAATGCTCCAAGTACTGTTTCCAAAATACCGCCTATAATTGAAGCTCCCATTAATGCTCCATAAGCTAATATTCCACCACCCATAATCTTAGTAACGCTGCTGAATACTCCGATAAATCCAGAACTTGTACCCATAATAATAGGCACCTTGCCACCAATAGGTCCTATAGCAAAAAGCTGTATAAGTGTTACGATACCAGCAATAATCATTGCATTCTGTAAAAGTGCAACCTGTACTGATGCATACTCACTTCCTGCGCCAATTCCACAGGCTCCGGTAATAATAAGAAGAGGTGTCAGGTTGCCAACAAACATAGCCATAACGTGCTGAAGTCCTAATGGTATCGCTTGTTTTAATGGAAGCTTGCCCTCAAATTCATAAGCCTCCGGCATAAGTGCTTTAACGTTTTTCATATATCCTCCAAAAACTAAAGTTTTTATAAACATTAATACTATACTTCAAAATACACGTATTGGCAATATTTTCATATATTTTCCCTACACATGTCTCCTCACAATTCTTAACCCGTCCAATGGCGCACAGAATTTCTGATTATGCCTGCTGCATTCCTCAATGACATAATCAAGATTGAACCAGTCAACACATTCTACCTCTTCCTCCTGAAGCTTAAGACTGCTTATGTCAACTGGTTTTCTGTACAGGTAAACAAATGCGACCTCGCTGTCCCTAAACATTTTGCCATGAAATTCCTTCGCATAATCAATCTTGAATTTCTCTGCAAATTCAAAATCCTCAGGAGAAGCCTTGATTCCTAATTCTTCGCCTATCTCCCTTATTGCAGAACTTACCGGGTCGTCACCTGCATGAATATGTCCTGCCGATGATGTGTCATATCTTCCCGGAAATGAATCCTTATTAGCAGAACGCTTCTGCATAAGCACCTCTGCTCCTGTATCTGTCTGCCTTACAATCCATATATGCGCTGTTCTGTGCCTTATCCCATCTGCATGAGCCTTAGTCCTCTCAACTGTCTCGCCTGTTGGATTGCCATCTTCATCAACAACATCAAATATTTCCATATATCCTGCCCTCACTCATTAATTTTCAACACTTTTCTGACAAGCTTTCCATCTTCATACACCAGCTTCAACGTGAAAAATCTTCTCTCATTCTCCTCAATCAGAAGCTTTAAGAACACAGCATCACCTTCCCATGTCGGGAGTTTAAGCACTTCCGACTTTTCAATCCATTCAAGCTCTCCCTCGTCACACCTTGTAAGCACACCCTCATATGCATCCGCTGTATACAGACACATAAACTCCGTGTCATCATCACTTACAAATGTTATAAGTCCCCTGAACTGATATGATGTAAGAGTTAGTCCTGTCTCTTCCTTAACTTCTCTAAGCAGACATTCATCAGGTGATTCCAAGCCCTCAAGATGTCCACCCACACCAATCCACTTATCCTTATTGATATCATGCTCCTTTTTTGTTCTGTGAAGCATAAGATACTTTCCATCTTTCTCTATATAGCACAATGTTGTAATCTGCATTTAACTACTTCTCCACCATCTTATCTATAAGCTCTATAACTTCTTTTATCTTATATCTCTATTACCTCTAAATCCTCTGGCACATACAGGCTGCCATTATAATACTGCTTTCCTTCGTCCATATACAGCTTTTTTCTGTTCTCTATATTTTTATCCTCTGTGTGATAAAGTATAAGATTTTTGACATTCAGTTTCTCGGCAAGCTCACATGCATCTTTGACTGTTGAATGGTGCTTCTCATATGGTGAGAATATATCTGCCTGTGAATATAAGCAGAATGCCTCATGCAAAAGCCATTTGCTGTTAACTGCATACTTGTATTCACACTCATTATATGGCTCATCCCCACAGCATGTAAGCTTATCTCCATCTCCTAGCTCCATGCTGAATCCGAACTGCTTTGCCTTTGTAGATTGTATATCAAAAAATGTTACATTTTTACCAAGAATCTGACGACACTCACCATCTTCTACAGCTATCAGATGAAGCCTGTCATCTATATATTTTGTCTCCTTTGCATTAAGAAGACTCCCTGCCATATCTCTTATCAGGGATATAACCTCATCATGTGCATATATAACTGCCTCTCCATCATATTTCCCACGACTCATATTCTGGCATATCATTCTAACCATCCAGATAATGCCGAGCAGATGGTCGATATGCTTATGTGTCACAAATATAGTCCGCATATCCTGCCATTTCAATGAAGCCTTCTTTAGCTGCTGCAATATGCCATTGCCGCCGCCTCCGTCAACCAGCATATATTCATTATTATCTTCTATAACAAAACAGGTGTTGTAACACTCTGTGACTGTAGCATTGCCTGTTCCAAGCATTGTAATCTTCATAGATTTTCTCCTTCTGGTAAACTATCATTTCCTTAATCATTATATATTCCTGTCATAACAAACGCAATAAAATAACGAGAACTCCTGATGGTGGTAAAACTACCATTAGAAATTCTCGTTATAATTATTCCAGTTTCTTAACTATCTCGTCCTTATACATCTCAAATCTTCCCTGCTCAGAAGGAATAAATCTGTCTGATGCAACAAGTTCTACGAATTCATCAAGTGGAAGAAATTCTGCATCCATCGTCTCTCCCATCTGCAGATGAACCTGAGTATCCTCAGGAACATTAAGTTTATAACAATAATATATACAATGTCTGGTATCGTCAATGTGATGATACAATGGTTCAAGCTCATTCGTATCAGCAATAATCCCTGTCTCTTCCTGAAGCTCCCTGACAGCTCCCTGTGGTGGTGTCTCACCAGCAAGTATTGAACCGCCTGTAACCTCCCATTTTAAAGGATATGTCTTATTACGGGAACGCTGTGTTGTAAGTATACATCCATCCGTTCTTCTCGAATACACATATACCACTATATGGTAAACACCCTCTGGAAGTGATTTTGCCATGCTTCTTGGAACCTGATATCCAAGAAATTTCTCATTCCTGTCATACGCATCCCATAATTCCTCATCAAGCATCTCAATTGAACTGTCAAAATACTGTTCTATGAAGTAAACCATCTCTTCAATCTGCTGCTTGTTAAATGGCGTATTATCAGGTGCTATGACCCATTTCTCTTCAACAGGGTCACTTCTATGTATCACAGCAATTTTCTTTCCTGTAAAACGCTCTGCCGGTGTATCAAGCCCGACTATGAACGCTCCCTGATGCTCACCAGTCTCTGTAGTAACTCCTTCCACATATCCATAATTGAGTGAATACACAATTGATGGATAATCTGGATGCAAGCTTCCTATCGGTCTTACAATCTCCACGGTATACGAGTCACTGCCCGACGGGCTATCATCACAATCATCTACATTATCAGTAACAATATTGTCATATATCATATCGACTACAGCCTTCCTTACTTACCAATCACATTTTCAATTCTCTGACGCATCTGGTCCTCACCCATGATATGAACAATTGTCCATAAATCAGGTGTATTAGCACGACCCGTAACTGCAATTCTTACTACCTCTGCAACATCTGAAACATTACCCTTGTAATTCTCAGGATTAGCCTTGTAAGCCTTCATATCTGATGCATAGCCATTATTATCTGCTATTGCCTTTAACTTGTCAAACCATACTGAATTATCATCATCATGAGAATATGACTCAAGGTAGCATCCAAGAAGCTTGTCTGCCTCATCCTTTGAAATCCTGAACTCATCCTTTTCAGTCTCAGTTCCATCAATATCAAAGAAATATGATATAAGCTCAAATATCTGCTTAGCATACATAAGGTCTTTTCTTCTACGCTTCATTCCAACACCCATATAGAGTCTTAAGATTGAAAGCATTTTCTCCTTATCAGCAAACCATACAGAAGCCTTATCCTTTTCATATTCTTCAGCCCAGTTATAAAGGAAATCATATACCTCATCCTCTGATAACTTAGATAACTCATTCTTACATATATTGTGAAGCTTATCCTTATCAAATAATGCTCCTGACTGATTCATCTTGTCGATTGAGAATGGGAACTCATTAATATCCTTATCTGGGAACTTCTCATGCCACTCCTCAAAGTTAGAATTAAGAAGTGTAAGAAGATAAACCTTCATACAATATGGATGATATCCATCCTGTCTATAGTAATCAAGTGAAAGCTCTGGATCCTTTCTCTTAGAAAGCTTTCTCTTACCACCTGTCTCCTCATCAAATTTCATAAGATGTGCTGTATGTGCATATACAGGCATCTTGAATCCTAACACATGGAATAACTCATAGTGTATAGGTGCTGATGCAAGCCACTCTCCACCTCTTACAACTACAGTTGTTCTCATAAGGTGGTCATCGATTGCATGCGCAAAATGATATGTTGGAATTCCATCTTTCTTAAGAAGTACAATATCATGGATATTCTCTGGAAGCTTTATCTCTCCCTTGATTGCATCTTCAAATGTAATCTCCTTCTCTGGATCACCCTGTGAACGGAGTCTTAATACATATGGCTTACCTGCTGCCAGATTTGCCTCAATCTCTTCCATTGTAAGGTTACGGCATACAGCATACTCACCATAATATCCAGTAAGAACCTTAGCCTCTTCCTGCTTTGCTCTTACCGCATCAAGTTCTTCCTCTGTACAGAAACATGGATATGCAAGTCCTCTCTGTACAAGGCTCTTTGCGTATGTGTGATATATCTCAACTCTCTGTCTCTGGAAATATGGGCCATATGCATTCTTATCGCCATCAGCCTCAAAGCCTGCGCCCTCATCAAACTCAATATCAAAATATTTTAATGTATCAATGATAAGCTCAACCGCTCCATCAACCTTACGCTTCTCGTCAGTATCCTCTATTCTGAGATAGAATACACCACCATTGCGGTGTGCAATTCTCTCATCTGCAAGGGCACTGTAAAGATTGCCAAGATGTATAAATCCTGTTGGGCTTGGTGCCATTCTTGTAACCTCTGCCTTGTTAGGAAGCTTTCTATATGGGAATTTCTCCTCATAATACTCAGGTGTCTTAGTCACATCTGGGAAAAGCAAATCTGCTAACTTGTTGTAATCCATTATTATAACCTCTTCTTTCATGCTATTATTTATCTGCCTGCCTTGCATTGTCCTCTCGTATCTCAGATACAAGCTGACGTCTGTAAGCCCTGCAGCCATTCTCATTCCAATATTTCTTCTGTTCCAGCTTAATTACCTCAAATGTCGTATCAAGAATATCTGACTTGTAGCTGGTCTTAGGTTCCTTACCTCTGTAGAATACCGTGATTGACTTATCAATATTGTCTTTATCCAGCTTGAAATCTTCTGCAAACTCACTGCTTACATCAGTGTCCTGAATAATACGCACATGGCAGTAATATCCAACCAGCTTAGCAAAGAAATCAATATCAAATTCATTCATCCACGCATCATGGTCACCAGCAAACACAACAACTGGGAACATTCTGTCTTTCGACTCAATCAAAGACTTTAAATCATTATAGCTGTCTTTGTCAACATTAAATACATTCTCTCTTAACTTATCAACATCTATGATTCCTATATTATCTGCAATCTCACCATAGAAATTAGGTCTTGAGAACAGTACATTCTCATTATCCCTGTATCTTTCAGATGGCTCTGCATACTCATTGACAACATAGAATGAAAGCTTACCGTCATCATTCTTAATGACCGCCCTTGATATCCATATTCTGCTTGCTATCTTGGAATCAATATGTGTTGAAACTTCCTCAAAATATGTCTTTTCTTCATCATATACAATCTTGACAGAATATCCCGGCTCACTTCCATCGTAATTACCTACTGTCTCTGGAAGATTACTAAGGCAGTTGTTATATCTTGATTTAACCCATGCATATATGTATCCTGCCGCTTTCCTGAATGCCTCATTCATACCAAGATTAGCAGTCTCTATAGTAGTATTTGACTGGAATACCACATATTTGCCAAGTGTTCTGAAAGGCTCAAACTTCTTATGCTTGACAGCCTGATTATCGTCTGTCTTAGTTCTTGAGTCAATCTGTGCAAATGCCTTGAAAAGCCTCTCATCCTTCGGACCAATCTCGTTGACAATCCTTACGATATAATCAACAGACAACTCCGGAATCTGGCTGTAATCAAGTGTATTATTCCATAACTTCGTTATCGCATCATTTCTTGGAAACTTAAAGAAAACTTTCGCAAGCTCCGTATCCTCATTGAATACATCCACAATCTCCTGACTCATAAGGTCATTGTTAAGCTTTAATCTGTAGTGGCATCTTATCATGTCACCCCATTTGTGGTCTTTATAATGCTGATGTCCAAGGTCTTCAAGAATCTTAACCAGTGAATCATCGCACAGCTCAAATGTGGCAAGGATACTGTTCATTCTTCTGGCAAGAGCCTCATTGCCCTCTCCGAACACAGAACCCTTATATCTTAAATCATGCTCAATCTCATGCCAGCCTTCAAATGAGTTCGTTCTGACCTGAACCTCAAATGTGTCATCTATATAGTCTGACAACACCGGATTGACAATTGTCTTCGCCAGATAACCCGGAAGCTTGAATATACCATTAACCTTCATGGCTTTAAATTCATACTCTGTCGTCTCAGTAGTTTCCCAGATTCCCGGCTCTATAAACAACGTATCAAGCAGGTTTCTACATATAACAACATCATCAACAAAATACAGCATTATCCTGATTCCGATTAAATCCTGCATCTTCTTATCTTCATTCTCTGTACCGGGTCTGCGGTAATCTTTAAAGATAAGCTTATCAACAGTAGAATCGACTGCCTTGACTCTGTATGCAATTCTATAGTAGAAACCTGCTTTTTTTAATTTCTCTTCTATTATATTGAACAAATCTGTTCTCACAATCTCTGGAACATGAATCTGCTCAACATTTTCTTTACAAAATAATTCATTAATATTCTTATTCATATTACCCCACCAAAAAGCGTTCATAACTGCTTTGTGCCCATATAATATAATTATACTATTTCCGGGTAAAAATGGCAACCTATACTAATCTCTATAACCTGTATATGAAGCTGTATCAAGAATATCGTTAGCTCTTGCAATCTCATCCTTAGTAGGAGGATTGACGTCCTTTAAGCTATAAGGGATTCCCAGCTCTTCCCACTTAAATACACCAAGTGTATGATATGGAAGCACTTCAAATCTATCTACAGTCTTTAATGACTTTACAAATTCTGATAATCTCTTTAAATCTTCCTCTGAATCTGTCACACCCGGAACAAGTACATGTCTTATCCACATTTTCTTGCCGTTATCTGACAGGTACTTTGCCATATCAAGTATATTGCTGTTATCCCATGAAGTAAGCTCTTTGTGCTTTGCTGCATCAATGTGCTTGATATCAAGCATGAAGAGGTCTGTATACTTCATCAGCTCATTAAACTTGCTAAAGAATGGCTCGTCAAATGTAAATGGGTTGCCTGATGTATCGAGTGTTGTGTTAACTCCCTCAAGCTTTGCAAGCCTGAATAACTCTGTCACATAATCTATCTGTAACAAAGCCTCGCCGCCGCTTACTGTAATACCACCATTCTCTCTCCAGTATGGCTTATATCTTAATGCCTTTTCTAATGTCTTATCAGGTGTCTCCTCATAAGAATTCTTGTCCTTCATAGCCCATGTATCCGGGTTATGGCAGTACTTGCATCTCATCTGGCATCCCTGTAAAAACACAATATATCTTACGCCCGGTCCGTCAACCGAACCGAAGCTTTCTATTGAATGTATAACTCCTTTAATCTCGCTCATATAGACTCCTTATTCTCCTAATAATTTTACAACTGTCTTATCATGTCCTGTTGAACTGATAAACTTATCAAATATATCTGTTGTCTTAATCTTGAGACTTGATGTATTAACACAAGGATGACAGCCGATATATTCTCCTTTAAGAATATCCTCATCAACAAGCAGTCTCACATGATTTTCTTTGTCATTGATAAGTCCCATAACACTTACAGAACCAGGATATATGTCAAGATATTTTACCATATACTCTTCATCTGCAAATGATAATCTCGCGCTTCCAATCTGGCTTGACAGCTCCTTTGTCTTAAACACCTTATCAGCAGGCATCATAAGAAGATAAAATGCTGTCTTTTGTCTGTTACATAAAAACAGATTCTTACATATAGTAGCACCAAGAATACCATCTATATCTTTACAGACTTCCATAGTTGTTGCAGGCTCATGGTCCGTTCTTTTATATTGTATACCAATATTGTCAAGATAATCATAGACATTGATTTCACGCTGGAGTCTACCAGTAATATCCGCAGGTCTTCCATCAAAAAGTTCCATTATTCTACGTCCCTTCCTAATTGTCTCCTACAGATTATACATTTAACACACCTGATTGTCTAGGAATAAAAATCCTTTTTCCATCTTAATAAAAAAGTCATATCAGATATTCTGCCTGTCAATGAGACAATACATATATCAAATATGACTATTTCCTTAATCTATATACATATCATGTTACTGCATATTGGCGAAACGCTCAACTGCCTTAGTAAAACTTTCTATTGTCTTGTCAGCATCACCATGCTCTATTCCATCACGGACACAATGTCTTAATTCATAAGTTATATGAGAAAACAGCGCTATATTCGTGGTATACACCAGACAAATATAGCGCCTTAATTAATAGTTAGTATGTAACCTTATAAGATTACTTAGCACGAGCCTTCTTAACTACCTCAACAGCCTCAGCTGTCATCTCTTTAATCTTGTCGAATTCGCCAGCCTTGATAAGGTCGCCCTTAACCATCCAGCTACCGCCACAACAGAAGATCTTGTCGCAAGCAAGATAATCTCCGATATTCTTAGCGTTAATTCCACCTGTAGGCATAATTCTTACAGTTGTGTAAGCTGCACACATAGCCTTAATCATAGCAAGTCCACCTGCTGCTTCTGCTGGGAAGAACTTAACTCTTGTAAGGCCTCTCTTAACAGCCTGAGCAAGCTCAGAAGGTGTTACGATACCAGGAACAACTTCAATGTTCTTAGAGATACAGTAATCAACGATTTCTGGATCAAAACCTGGGCTTACGATTAATGAAGCACCTGCTGCAACTGCACGGTCAACCTGCTCTGTTGTAAGTACTGTACCTGCTGCAAGTACCATATCTGGATATGCTTCATGCATCTGACGGATAGACTCTTCTGCTGCTTCTGTACGGAATGTAACCTCTGCGCATGGAAGTCCACCTTCATATAAAGCCTTAGCTAATGGAAGTGCATCCTTAACATCATTTAATACTACTACTGGAATAACTCCAAGTTCCTCAAATTTGTCTGCCATTGTACTCATAATAATAATTGGCTCCTTTCATATTCAATACATTTGAATAGCTTGTACTAGCTGATACTATTATATACAATTTTCAGAAAATTGGAAGTACCTTTTTACGAATGTACTACGTTTTCTTCTATTTTCCTTTGTGCTTATTCCTTATCGTGCTCTTCTTGTGGCTCTTGCCAGCATTTCCATTACCAGCCCTGCCTGTCTTACCAGCAGCATTTACATTGCCTGCTCTGCCTGTACTTCTGCCACTTTTTTGCCCATCATGCTTCTTAGCCATATTTCTTGGCTTGATAAGGCACTCCTTGCCAAAGCCTATAAGGTCATATCTGCCCTCTGACACAAGTGCCTCATATACAAGGTCATAATTCTTAGGGTCACGGTACTGGATAAGTGCCCTCTGCATAGCCTTTTCATGCGGATTGACAGGAACATATACCTTCTCCATCGTTCTAGGGTCATATCCTGTATAATACATACATGTCGAGATTGTCGAAGGTGTTGGATAGAAATCCTGCACCTGTTCAGGCATATACCCCAGATCTCTCAGATATTCAGCCAGCTTTATCGCATCCTTCATCGTGCTTCCCGGATGTGACGACATAAGATATGGCACAACATACTGGTTAAGCCCTAACTGTGCATCAATCTTTTTATATTTTCTGATAAATGCCTCATACACATCATTAGATGGCTTGCCTAAAAGTCTTAACACATTGTCAGACACATGCTCTGGTGCTACACGGAGCTGTCCGCTTATATGATATTTAACCATCTCTTTAAAAAATGTATCGTCCTTATCTGCCATAAGATAATCAAATCTTATTCCTGAACGTATAAATACTTTCTTAACACCCTTGATTGCCCTTAACTTTCTAAGCAATTCAAGATAATCACTGTGGTCTACCTCAAGATTGCCACATGGCTTAGGGAAAAGGCACTGCCTGTTAGGACACACGCCCTTCTCAAGCTGTTTCTGACAGGATGGATGTCTGAAATTAGCTGTAGGTCCGCCGACATCATGTATATATCCTTTAAATTCCTCATCCTTAGTCATCTCAATGGCTTCTTTGATTATCGATTCATGTGAGCGCACCTGGACTGTACGTCCCTGATGAAATGTAAGCGCACAGAAACTGCATCCGCCAAAACAGCCACGATTGCTTGTAAGCGAGAATTTAATCTCTGAAATTGCAGGCACACCGCCAAGTGCCTCATATGACGGATGATATGTCCTTGCATAAGGCAGGTCATATATATCATCCATCTCCTGCATAGTTAAAGGCTTCGCTGGTGTATTGGCAACCACATATACTCCGTTAGGATATGGCTCAACAAGCGTCTTTGCCACTATCCAGTCCGTATTAAGATACTGTGTGTAAAAGCTCTCGGCATATTTCTTCTTATCAGAAGTAATCTCGTCAAATGATGGCAGCATTATATAGTCATACACCATTGACAAGTCTCTTGTCTTAAACACGCTTCCTTTAATAAATGTTATATCCTTGATGTCAATTCCTGATGCAAGCGCATCTGCTGTCTCAACAATTGAATGTTCTCCCATTCCATATAAAAGCAGGTCCGCGCCTGAATCAAGCAGAAGGGAATGTTTAACCTTATTAGACCAGTAATCATAATGCGCAAGCCTTCTAAGTGACGCCTCAATTCCACCTACAATAATAGGAGCTTTTTTATATGTCCTTCTTATGAGATTACAATACACTATAGCCGCATAATCCGGTCTTTTTCCCATCACTCCGCCAGGCGTGAATGCATCCCTGCTTCGTCTTTTCTTTGACACTGTGTAATGGTTAACCATCGAATCCATGTTACCTGACATAACAATAAATCCAAGCCTTGGTTCTCCAAGTATTGTAATGCTCTTGTCATCCTTCCAGTCTGGCTGTGAGATAATTCCCACAGAGTAGCCATGTGCCTCAAGCACCCTGCTGATAATAGCATGTCCGAATGAAGGATGGTCTACATACGCATCACCTATGACATACACAAAATCAAGCTGTTCTATTCCTCTTTCTTCCATATCATCCCTTGATATGGGTAAAAATTTATTGTTCATATATAATCTGCTTTCTGTGTGAAGTTAATTTCACTATAATGTCCAGTCAAGAGTACATCTGACTGCTTTTTTCCATCCAGAAAGACGAACCTTTCTATCATCCTCTGACATGGCTGCCTTAAATCTTCTGCCAAGATTCCAGTTAGCTTTAATCTCTTCTGTACTCTTCCAGTATCCTGTTGCAAGTCCCGCAAGATAAGCCGCTCCAAGTGCTGTTGTCTCGATACACTCAGGACGTATAACATCTGAATTAATTATATCTGACTGGAACTGCATAAGGAAATTATTAGCACTTGCCCCGCCATCTACCTTTAATTCATTAACAGATATTCCAACATCCTCCTCCATCGCATGAAGGACATCATATGTCTGATATGCAATAGATTCCAGAGTTGCCCTTATAAAATGTTCCTTGCTGCATCCTCTTGTTATGCCAACAACTGTACCTCTTGCTGAAGAATTCCAATATGGTGCTCCCATGCCTGTAAATGCAGGAACAACATACATTCCATCGCAGTCGTCAACTGCCGAGGCATACTCCTCCGACTGTGCCGCATTTCTTATCATTCGAAGTCCATCTCTTAACCACTGGATTGATGCACCAGCCACGAACACGCTTCCCTCAAGCGCATAGCTTACTTTACCATCTGTTCCAGCCGCAATAGTTGTTATCAGTCCATGGCTGGATTCAACCGCTCTCTTGCCTGTATTCATAAGAAGAAAGCATCCTGTGCCATATGTATTCTTGACATCCCCTGCATCAAAACAGCCCTGTCCGAACAATGCCGCCTGCTGGTCTCCTGCCGCGCCGCATATAGGAATTTCTCCGCCAAATACAGATACATGTGTATAACCATATATACAGCTTGATGGCTTTACCTCTGGAAGCATTGACTTAGGAATATTAAAATATTCAAGCAGCTTGTCATCCCAGCTTAATGTATGAATATTGTAAAGCATTGTTCTTGATGCATTCGTATAGTCTGTGACATGCACATCCCCGTCTGTCATCTTCCATATAAGCCATGAATCAATTGTTCCAAATGCCAGTCTTCCAGCCTCCGCCAGTTGTCTTGCTCCCGGAACATTGTCAAGTATCCATGCTATCTTGCTTCCTGAGAAATATGCATCTGGGACAAGACCTGTTACATTTTTCACATAATCCTCAAGTCCGTCATTCTTCAAACGCTCTATATAATCTGCCGTCCTTCTGCACTGCCATACAATAGCATTGTATACAGGCTCACCTGTTGTTCTGTCCCAGACAACTGTTGTCTCACGCTGGTTAGTAATTCCGATTCCTTCTATATCTTTGGCACTGACACCAAGCATAGCCATCGCCTCTATGCCAACTGCAAGCTGTGATGACCATATCTCCACAGGACTGTGTTCAACCCAGCCCGGCTTAGGATATATCTGCTGGAATTCCTTCTGCGCCATACTGCATATTTTTCCAGATTTATTGAATAAAATACATCTTGAACTGGTCGTTCCCTGATCCAGTGCCATTATATACTTCATCTGTTCTACTTACCTCTTTTCAAAATGCTTATGAACTGACATATGTACATTCCATACATACGTATGCATCTTAATAAACTCTTATCACACCTGATATTTCTTTAACACCTGACATTCCATTGAATACAGCAAGCGCATCATTGAAATTGCGTTCCTTGACGTAATCTGTGATTATAACAAGCTCAGCAGTTCCGCCCTTTCTGCTCTTCTGTACAACCTGTGCAATACTAACATCATTGTTGCCTAACACACTTGCGATATTGGCAAGTACACCCGGTCTGTCCTCTGCCTGGATTCTTAAGAAGAATTTGCTCATAGAATCCTCTATATTCTTAACAGGAAGCTTCTTATAGCAGTTGCAGCCAACTCGTCCACAGCTATCGTATACAAGGTCTCTGCACACATCGATAACGTCACCCATAACAGCACTTGCTGTAGGCATCTGTCCAGCTCCTCTTCCCATAAATGTTATGTCATCCATGGCATCACCATGTACAAATACAGCATTAAATGCATCTCTTACGCCGGCAAGCGGATGGTCTTCTGGGATAAGCATAGGATGAACCTTAACCTCTATTCCGTCATCTGTATCTTTGGCGACACCGAGAAGCTTTATCACATATCCAAATTCTTTTGCATACTTGATATCTTCTGCTGTAATCTTAGTTATTCCCTCTGTATACACCTGTGAAAATACAACTCTTGAATGGAATGCAATTGTTGCCATAATAGCAACTTTTCTACCTGCATCATATCCCTCTACATCAGCCGTTGGGTCTGCCTCTGCATAGCCTAACTCTGTTGCCTTGGCAAGAGCCTGTTCGTATCCCATTCCTGTCTCTGACATCTGTGTAAGGATATAATTAGTTGTACCATTGACAATACCCATTATCTCTGTAATCTTACTTCCAGCCATACTCTGCTTGAGTGGTCTTATTATAGGAATTGCTCCTGCAACTGCCGCCTCAAATAAAAGGTCGCTTCCCTTGCTCTCAGCAAGATTACCAATGAGCTCACCATTCTCTGCAATAAGGTCTTTATTAGCTGTAACAACCTGCTTGCCAGCCTCAAGACTCTTAGTTACATACTCAAGAGCCGGATGAATTCCACCCATCAGCTCAACAACTATATCAATATCCTTATCATTAATAATCTCATCAAAATCACATGTAAGCACAGACTTATCATATTCAGGTCTTTCCTTGTTAAGATTGCGCACAAGCACCTTTTTAACATTAATATACGCACCAGTTCTGTCTTTATACTCGTCACGATGCTCTTTTATCATTTTATACACACCAGTTCCTACAGTTCCAGCTCCTAATATAGCTATGTTGATATTATCTTTGTCTATTCTTCTCATAATCCCCATTCCTCACTTTTAGAATTGCCGCTTATAACGCAGACTTATATAGATTATACACTAAAATCCGTATATTGCACATATTTTTATAATAAGCAGAAAAATATTGCAAAAGCAACTGCGTTATTGCAAAATATAATCCATGGACTGACAGGCGACAGTTCATGCACACTAAAACGCACCCTTGGGATAGATTGGAGAACGCTATGAATTTCAGACCTTGTATAGATATACATAATGGACAGGTAAAACAGATTGTTGGTGGAAGCCTTGCGGATAAGGGCAATACTGCAACGGAAAACTACGTGTCTGACAAAGGAGGGGCTTATTATGCCAGCCTGTATAAAGAAAAAAATCTTGCCGGCGGTCATATAATTCTTCTCAATAAAAAAGATTCTGAATACTATAATGCTGATGTAAATGTTGCCAAAGATGCACTCAAAGCATATTCCGGTGGTCTTATGATTGGTGGAGGAATTAATGCTGATAATGCATATGAATTTATTAAAGCCGGGGCATCACATGTAATAGTGACATCTTATGTATTTAAAGACGGAATCATCAATTATGATAATCTGGATAAAATCGTCAATGCTGTTGGTAAAGAACATCTTGTTTTAGACCTTAGCTGCCGCAAAAAAGGCGATAAATATTATATCGTCACAGACAGATGGCAGAATTTCACAGATGAGATTGTAACTGATGAACTTATCAGGTCACTTTCGTCTTATTGTGATGAATTCTTAGTCCATGCTGTTGATGTAGAGGGCAAAGCTAACGGAATTGAGACAGAGCTTGTCAAGATACTCGATAAAGCAGATAATGTAAAGATAACTTATGCCGGCGGTGTTGGAAGTTATGAAGACCTTCTTGCATTAAAGGAACTTGGACATAACAGAATTGATGTAACTATCGGAAGCGCACTTGATTTATTCGGTGGAAGTCTGGATTTTGATAAGGTTCTTGAAATCTGCGGGTTATAGTATAGTTATAGAGTTATAAAAGCAAAAGCCACATGCCAGATGTGTTTAATACATTACATCTGGCATGTGGCTTTAATTATTGTGAGTTACAGAACAAAATATATTAGGATGTTGGGGTCAAAAGGTCAAAAAACCTCTTGCAAGCAAGCTTGCATCGGCTTTCTGACTTTTGACCCTGGTATCATAATATCCAACTAATAATAATTGACATTTCTATACAAATGGAATATACTAACTATATTAATATGAAAGAGAAGATATATAGTAAACTATGCAGAATCAGACAACACTCATGTACCAGACTCTAAAGAGTGTATTTGGATATGATGAGTTCAGGGATGGACAGAAGGATATAATTGAGGCGATATTGAGCGGAAGAGATGTGTTAGGAATTATGCCGACAGGTGCGGGTAAGTCTATATGCTATCAGCTTCCGGCACTGCTTATGCCGGGTATTACAGTTGTGGTTTCGCCACTCATTTCGCTTATGATAGACCAGGTGAAGGCACTTAATGAGGCGGGAATACATGCAGCTTATATCAACAGCTCACTTACAGAGAGCCAGATAAGCAAGGCATTGTACAATGCGACCTGCGGACGGTATAAGATAGTCTATGTTGCGCCAGAGAGACTTGAGACGAACAGATTTATAGATTTTGTGATGAATTCGGACATTTCTATGATAACAGTTGATGAGGCGCATTGTATATCGCAGTGGGGACAGGATTTCAGACCAAGCTACTTAAAGATAGTCAATCTTATCAACATGTTGAGGAACAGACCGGTTGTCAGTGCATTTACAGCAACAGCGACAATTCAGGTTAAGAATGATATTGCCAAGATTTTAAGGCTTGATAATCCGCATGTGTGCGTGACTGGATTTGACAGGAGCAATCTGTATTTTGATGTTGTGCAGAGTAAGCATAAGGATAATGATACTCTGGATTTCGTACTTTCGCACAAGGGCGAGAGTGGAATTATATACTGCTCTACCAGGAAAAATGTAGACAAAGTGTACGATATGTTAAGAAGGAATGGTGTAGCCGCAGCCAGATACCATGCCGGGCTTGATAATGAGACAAGGCGCGCTAATCAGGAGAGCTTTATATATGATGAGACACCAGTTATTGTGGCTACCAACGCATTTGGAATGGGAATAGATAAGTCAAATGTGCGGTATGTTCTTCACTATAATATGCCACAGTGTATTGAGAATTATTATCAGGAAGCAGGAAGAGCAGGGCGAGATGGAGAATCGGCATATTGCCTATTGCTTTTTAGTGTTCAGGATATTATAATCAACAAGTTTCTGATTAAGAATAAGGAAGGCAATGACGAACTTTCAAGTGAAGAACAGGAAGAACTTCTAAAGAATGACTACCGTCGTCTGAAGAGGATGGAGTTATACTGTACAGGTACAGGCTGTTACAGGGAATACATGCTTAATTATTTTGGCGAGTACAAGGATGAGCATGGATGTGGAAGCTGTGGCAATTGTTCAGGACACTGGCTCAATATGGCTGATTATGATGAGTATGCAGATGACGGATTCATGGATGACGGCTATGCAGGAGATACATATGGCGGTTCATATAGTGACAGTTCATATGGAAGCAGTTATGCGGATTCGAGATTGTCACGGCAGGCGGCTAAGCCAAGAAAGCCTAAGTATAAGGCTACTGACTATGGAACTAAGTCAACTGCAAGACCATCAATGGGTCTTAATGACCTGAATGCAGATGAGAAGCTTCTGTTTGACGATTTAAGACAGCTCCGTCTGACGATTGCAAGACAGGAACATATGCCTCCTTATATTATTTTTTCGGACAAGACGTTGGTTGATATGTGTGTGAAGAAGCCTGACGATAAGGCATCCATGCTTAACTGCAATGGTGTTGGAGAGAATAAGTACGAGAGGTACGGAGAGAAGTTCCTTGAGGTGATAAGCAGACATTTATATTAAATCATATTTTAACTAATAAGTAGTCCAATCAGAACATTTTAATATTGTTAATGTTAATATTTATAATGATAAATGTTATCAGGAGAGGAGTACATATGGAAAAGGATTTAACTAATGGTTCTCCGCTTAAACTTATTATTGGTTTTGCGGTGCCTATGCTGTTGGGAATGTTGTTTCAGCAGTTCTACAATCTTGTTGATACTATTATAGTAGGTAAAACGCTTGGTGTTGATGCACTTGCTGGTGTTGGTGCTACTGGTTCGCTTAACTTTATGATAATTGGTTTCTGCATGGGAGTGTGCAGCGGATTTGTAATTCCAGTTGCGCAGGCGTATGGTGCTAATAAGCCATCAGAGCTTAGGAAATATGTATTTAACGGATATGTATGCAGCATTATATTTTCGGTTATCCTCACTACGGCGGCGGTTGCAGGCTGTAGAGGATTATTGACACTGCTTAGGACTCCGACAGATATATTTGAACATTCATATAATTACATTAATGTCATATTTATAGGAATACCGACAGTTTTCTTATACAATATGGTATCGGGTGTTATAAGGTCGCTTGGAGACAGTAAGACACCTGTTGTTTTCCTTGTAGTGTCATCAGTTGTTAACATTATTCTCGATTTTGTATTTATCCTTGGATGCAAGATGGGTGTTGCTGGTGCGGCGTGGGCAACTAATGTGTCACAGCTTGTTGCCGGTGTGAGCTGTTATATCTACATGAATAAGAGATACAGCATACTTCGTGGTCCTAAGTCTGAGAAGAAGGTAGAGGCAAGATATATTAAAAAGCTCTGTGTCAATGGTATTCCAATGGGACTCCAGTATTCGATAACTGCTATTGGAAGTACTGTTTTACAGGCAGCAGTTAACGTATTAGGCCCTATGTATGTAGCAGCCATGACTGCTGGAGGTAAGATATTTAACTTTACATGCTGTCCATTTGATGCACTTGGTTCGACTATGGCAACTTACGGCGGTCAGAATGTTGGTGCTGGTAAATATGACAGACTTGGCAAAGGCGTAAGGTCAGCGTGCATGGTTGGAGCTGTGTACAGCGTGGTATCATTTGTGGCGCTTTTATTCACTGCTAAATATATCGCATTGTTGTTTGTTGATGCAGACCAGGTCGAGATTATTAACCTGACACACAGATTTATCTGCGCATCTGCATTATTCTACATACCACTTACACTTGTAAATGTAATAAGATTCTGTATTCAGGGAATGGGATTTTCGGTATTTGCAATTCTGGCTGGTGTATTTGAGATGGCAGCGCGTACATTTGCTGCACTTACACTTGTACCAGCTATTGGCTTTGATGGAGCCTGCCTTGCATCTCCATTGGCATGGATTGCGGCTGATGTGTTCCTCGTGTTTGCATTTATATATTGTCGCAACAGGCTGGTTAAAATCAGCGGTCAAAGGCAGGCAAAAGCATAGAAATTATATATCTTACATACGGCTTATGAATGGTGGCTGTGTGTAAGATATTTTTCTTTAGTAGCCATGCCGCCGCGGATATGTCGTTCCTGCTTGTTGACATCAAGAACTTTTCTTGCCTCGCTGGCAAGTTTGGGATTAATCTTAGAAAGTCTGGCGGTTACGTCCTTATGTACTGTAGATTTGCTGACTCCAAATTTGTCAGCAGCCTGGCGGACAGTAGCCTTGGTATCTATAATGTACTGGCCAGTTTTAATGGCTCGTTCTTCAATATAGGTTTTCATAAAAACCCCTGCATTATCTGTTTTTACAGTGTATGCAGGGGTGGTTTTGAATATGTCTTTGTAATTTTAAAGGATTGCTTCGATAGTGAGGTTCGTCTTCGACAAATCTATAAATTCACCATTACACATGATAGATGGCTTACTGAGGCTTCTGTCATTGATTAATACAACCTCGCCGATTCTTCCATCAGAAAGTCTTACATTGTTATGTATGTATGATGAAACTACGTTCTTTAAGAATGGAAGTGCGTAGTTAGGGTCAAGACTTGTAAAGCACTGGCGTTCCATCTGCTCGATTACAGTGAATGGGCAGAGCGCCTTTCTGTATGATCTTGCGGCTGTCATGGCATCATATACATCTGCGATGCTGACAATCTTGGCGAATACAGGAATTTTCTCGCTCTTAATTCCGAATGGATAGCCGGTTCCGTCACATTTCTCATGGTGGAATACGCAGGCTTCTTTAATTCGGTTATCTATATTCTGTGTTTTTAAAATGTCGTAACCCTCGTTAACATGTCGTTTAACAATCTCGTATTCTTCATCTGTCAGTTTACCAGGCTTGCTGAGAATGTCTGCCGGAATGTTAACTTTACCGATGTCATGAAGAAGTCCTGCAAGTGTAAGGACACGGATGTCTTCATCTGAATAGTGAAGCCACTGACCAATTATTGAAGCTATAAGTGCAACATTGATACTGTGTGCATATGTCATATCGTCAAATTCACGTAAGCTGTGCAGCATATCAAATAACTGAAGCTTGTTAGTGTATTTTGTGATAATTGACATAGTGTGTGAAAGAAGAGCATCCTCATCAATAGGAGAATTCTTTGCTGCAATGTCGTTAAGCTCTCCTTTTAATTCTTCAACACCAAGGTCATACACTTTACAGAATTCCTTGTACTGCTCGCTTTCACGTACCTTCTCATAGTATGTAGGTGCTTCCTGCGCAACAGCGGCAGGCTTGTCCTCAATTTCAATCTCAAGAATATGATAATCTGATAATTTAGCAATGCTCTTCATGTCGAGAGTTGCTCCTGTTGAAACAACAAGTGAACCATCCTGTGCAAGAACATCTGCCGCAAGAACCATTCCTGGTTCAGCATCGAATACGAATATTGATTTTTTCACTATATTAATCCCCCTAAAATCCAGATATTGTACAAATTTAACAATCAACTCTTCCAATTAGAACCAATTATATTAAAAATTCATAAAAAAGTCAATTTATACTTGACTATATGGAGGTTAATGTGTAGTATTCTAGTGTAACATTTATATTACATTTTTTTATATTATGTACAATTTAATAGACGATTATTTGTCCCTTATTTAGAGCGGTGGAGATACATAGGATCTATGAAGCCCGGCAACCCCATGATGAATGTGGCATATGTCATATATTCACGAATGGAAGGTGCCAACCTGAGCGGAGAGATAGGCCTTTGAATTTTAAAGATTCCAGAGGTTTATATTCGAACAATAAGAGGATTTCGACATCATAAAGTAATGATAGCGGGTCCTTTCGGGGAGTCGCTTTTTTTTACCACATCTTGCGAATGCAAGATGCTCCTTAATTGAAAGGACACATAATTGTAAATTATGTCAAAACACGAAAGGAAGGATTTTTTTAGATGGAAAAGAGATTATTTACATCAGAATCAGTAACTGAAGGACATCCTGACAAAATCTGTGACCAGATTTCAGATGCAGTGCTTGATGCACTCTATGAACAGGATCCATATTCAAGAGTAGCTTGTGAGACTCTTACTAACACAGGATTTGTTATGGTTATGGGTGAGATTACAACTAAGGCTAATGTTGATATTTCACAGATTGTAAGAGACACAGTTGTTGAGATAGGTTATGACAGCTCAGAGAAGGGCTTTGATGGTAATACATGTGCTGTTATGGTAGCACTTGATAAGCAGTCAACAGATATCGCTATGGGTGTTGATAAGGCTCTTGAGGCTAAGACTGGTGAGGATGATGATGCAGCTATCGAGGCAATCGGTGCTGGTGACCAGGGTATGATGTTTGGTTATGCTACTAATGAGACAGAGGAGTATATGCCATATTCAGCTAACCTTGCACAGAAACTTGCTAAGAGACTTACAGATGTTCGTAAGGATGGAACACTTCCATACTTAAGACCAGATGGAAAGACACAGGTTACTGTAGAATATGATCAGAATGGCAAGCCTGTAAGACTTGATGCAATCGTTGTTTCATCACAGCATGCACCAGAGGTTTCTCAGGAGCAGATTCATGAGGATATCAAGAAATATGTTATCGATGCAATCGTTGACCATTCTATGATTGATTCTGATACTAAGATTTTCATCAACCCAACAGGAAGATTCGTTATCGGTGGACCTAACGGTGACAGCGGTCTTACAGGACGTA
>URGC01000019.1 GCA_900547255.1 uncultured Eubacterium sp.
CTTATGCATAAGACAAGGCGTGATGTAGCTGTTACGGAGATTAAGCTTAACAAGGCGACTAATCTTCTTAACAAGACTAAGATTAAATTCGTCAATACATCAAATGTGCTTGATTACGAGTACACGAAATTCCGGATTAACAATGCTGATGAGCTTGCAAGAAAGTATCAGTGCTATCTTGAGATGAAAGCGGAGCAGCAGCAGATATTAAGGATGACAGCTAATCTTGATGAGGCAGAGACAGAGCTGTTAGGCAAGCTTGACAAGCTGGGAATGAATGACAGTCTGGTATGGCTCTCACAGGCAAAGGGACTGTATAACCACAATGAGCTTGTCGAGATACGACATGACTTATCTGTTGGAAGACAGAAGATAAGACAGCAGATTGAATACAATGAGAAGCGTATCCAGTCAGCCAAGAATAATATCAAGCGTGTCATGGAAAAGTATCCTCAGTATATGAAGGCTACTATGGAGATACTTGATGAATTCGAACATCGTAACCAGAAAAAGTAGCTTTTAATTAAAACTTCCCGCACCAGCCTCTCAGCCCACAGTACCCGTATTGCTGTCTGGTGCGTAGGAAAATTGTGAAATAATTGCGTAGATTTGATAGACAATATAATCTGGTTTGAATTTTGTGTCGCTTAACCGAATGAACTATTTTGGTGTGAGTGTCCGGCACAGTCGGACTTAAGTCCTTTGTGTCTAGTGGTTCTAAGGGCGGCTCGACTAAGTATATTAAAGCCGACTTGCTAAAAACGCGCTACGCTTGAACGTTTATCAGTCGGCTTATCTACAGTCTAACACCGCCCTAAGAACCACACGACAGTCGTCAAAAAGTCCGCCTGTGCCGAACATTCACGCCAAAATTGTACAGGCGTTTAATGGACACAAAATATCAAACAAGCCAGATTATGTTGTCATCAAATCAGCAATTATGAGCTTTTCCTACGCACCAGACAGCAATACGGATACTGTGGGCTGAGAGGCTGGTGCGGGAAGTTTTAATTTTTACTACTAATTTAATTAAAAAACTTGCGAAAATAGGCGTATGTGGTACAATGTAGAATAGTTTTGTACTTCGCAAAAACAGGAGGATTGTTATGAAAGACAGATTGCAGGGAATCAAGGAGAAGGCATTAGAGCAGATTAAGTCTACTGATTCACTTGATAAGTTGAATGAAATCAGAGTTGCTGTTCTTGGTAAGAAAGGTGAATTAACAGAAGTGCTCAAGGGCATGAAGGATGTTGCACCAGAGGACAGACCAATGGTAGGACAGCTTGTTAATGAGACAAGAGAAGCTATCGAGACAGTTCTTGATAATGCTAAGAAGGAACTTTCTGCTAAGAAGCGTGAGCTTCAGATGAAGGCAGAGGTTATTGACGTTACTCTTCCAGCTAAGAAGAATAATGTTGGACACAGCCATCCTAATACTCTCGCATTAGATGAGATTAAGAAGATATTTATTGGTATGGGATATGAAGTTGATGAGGGACCAGAGGTTGAGTATGATTACTACAACTTTGAGGCTCTTAATATTCCAGCTAACCATCCAGCTAAGGATGAGCAGGATACATTCTATATCAATGACAAGATAGTTCTTCGTACACAGACTTCACCTGTACAGGCAAGAGTTATGGAGAAGGGTAAGCTTCCAATCAGAATGATTTCACCGGGACGTGTATACAGAGCTGATGAGGTTGATGCAACTCATTCACCATGTTTCCATCAGGTTGAGGGACTTGTTATAGATGAGGGAATCACATTTGCTGACCTCAAGGGAACACTTGCTGAATTTGCGAAAGAATTGTTCGGACCAGATACTAAGGTTAAGTTCAGACCACATCATTTCCCATTCACAGAGCCTAGTGCTGAGATGGATGTAAGCTGTTTCAAATGCGGCGGTAAAGGATGTAGATTCTGTAAGGGTGAGGGCTGGATTGAAATCTTAGGCTGTGGTATGGTTCACCCACATGTATTTGAGCTGTGTGGAATTGATAAGGATAAATATACTGGATTCGCATTCGGTGTTGGCCTTGAGCGTGTTGCATTGCTTAAGTATGAAATCGATGATATGAGACTTTTATATGAGAATGACGCCAGATTCTTAAAGCAGTTCTAATAGTTGGAGGAATAGTATGAATACATCATTAAATTGGATAGAGGCAATGGTTTCAGGTCTTGACGTAACAGACCAGGAATTCAGAGATGCCATGACACTTTCAGGAACTAAGGTTGAGTGCTTCAATGCATTTGATAAGAACCTTGATAAAATAGTAGTTGGACAGATTGTTTCAGTTGAAAGACACCCAGATGCAGATAAGCTTGTTATCTGCCAGGTTAATGTTGGCAATGGGACTGTACAGATTGTCACAGGTGCACCTAATATTGAAGTTGGTTCATCAGGACAGAAGGTACCAGTTGTATTAGATGGCGGACGTGTTGCAGGCGGTCATGATGGCGGCGCACTTCCAGAAGATGGAATTAAGATTAAGAAGGGCAAGTTAAGAGGCGTTGAGTCATATGGTATGATGTGCTCAATCGAGGAGCTTGGTTCTTCAAGAGAATTTTATCCAGATGCACCAGAAGGTGGAATATATATTTTAGGCGATGATGCTGAGGTTGGTTCAGATGCAGTTCATTATCTTGGACTTGATGACACAGTATTTGAGTATGAGATTACTAACAACCGTGTTGACTGCTACAGTGTAATCGGTATTGCAAGAGAGGCAGCAGCTACATTCAGAAAGCCATTCAACCCACCAGTTGTTAAAGAGACTGGTAATTCGGATGATGTTAATAATTACATCAAGGTTTCTGTAGAAGCTAAGGACCTCTGCACAAGATACACAGCAAGAGTTGTTAAGAATATACACATTGCTCCATCTCCTAAGTGGATGCAGCAGAGACTTATGACAGCAGGTATCAGACCTATCAACAACCTTGTTGATATCACTAACTACGTTATGGAAGAGTATGGTCAGCCTATGCATGCATATGACCTTGATACAATTGCAGGTAACCAGATTATCGTAAGAACTGCCAGGGATGGTGAGAAGTTCACAACTCTTGATGGTCAGGAGAGAACTCTTGATTCACAGACACTTGTTATCTGTGATGGTGAGAAGGCAGTTGGTATCGCTGGTATCATGGGTGGAGAGAACTCTATGATAACAGATGATGTTAAGACAATGCTTTTCGAGGCTGCTACATTTGACGGAACTAACATCAGAAAGAGCACTAAGAGAATTGGTATAAGAACAGATGCTTCTGGTAAGTTCGAGAAGGGACTTGACCCAGAAAATGCACTTCTTGCAATGAACAGAGCATGCCAGCTTATCGAGGAGTTAGGCGCAGGTGAAGTTGTTGGTGGAGTTGTTGATGTATATCCTAATCCAGTAAGCAGGAAGAGAATTAAGTTCGAGCCAGCAAAGTACAATGCATTACTTGGTACATCAGTATCAGAAGAGGATATGCTTTCATACTTTGAGAGACTTGAGATTGAATACGATAAGGCTTCTAATGAGCTTATTATCCCTACATTCAGACAGGATCTTAACAGAGATGCTGATATCGCAGAGGAAGTTGCAAGATTCTTTGGATATGATAATATCCCAACAACACTTCCTAAGGGTTCAACAACTATGGGTAAGGTTTCATTTGAGCAGAGCATTGAGGACGTAGCTGGTGAGATTGCACAGTTCTGCGGTTTCTCTGAGGCTATGACATATTCATTTGAGAGTCCTAAGGTATTTGACAAGTTAAAGCTTTCTGCTGATTCACCATTAAGAAAGACTGTTGTTATCTCTAATCCATTAGGAGAGGATTTCTCAGTTATGAGAACACTTCCACTCAATGGTATGCTTACATCACTTTCTACTAACTATAACAGACGTAACAAGAATGTTAAGTTATATGAGATGGCAAAGGTATATCTTCCAGATGAGGATTCTAATAAGCTTCCAACAGAGAAGGTTATGTTCACATTAGGCTCATTTGGTGATGGGGATTTCTTCACAATGAAGGGTGTTGTAGAAGAGTTCCTTGAAAGAGTTGGAATGCGTATTAAGCCAGAGTACGACCCAGAAGCTGGTAAGACATTCTTACATCCAGGCCGTCAGGCTAATGTTGTATATGATGGAACTGTTATCGGATATCTTGGTGAGATTCACCCAGATGTTGCTGACACATACGGAATTGGCGACAGAGCTTACGTTGCAGTTATCGACCTTGACGAGGTAACTAAGCTTGCAAGCTTTGATAGAAAGTTCGTTGGAATCGCCAAGTTCCCAGCAGTTACAAGAGATATCAGTATGCTTGTTCCTAAGAATATTCTTGTTGGAACAATCGAGCAGATTATTGAGAAACGTGGCGGCAGTCTTGTTGAGAGCTTCAACCTCTTCGATATATATGAGGGTGAGCAGATTCAGGAAGGCTTTAAGTCAGTAGCTTACACAATATCATTCAGAGCAAAAGACAGAACTCTTGAAGATAAGGATATCACTCCAATAATGGAGAACATTCTTAATGATCTTTCTGATATAGGAATCGAGCTTAGGAGTTAAGTATGGATTTACATGATTTTTATTATGATCTGCCACAGGAACTGATTGCACAGGATCCTCTGGCAGACCGTTCGAGTTCAAGACTTATGGTGCTTGACAGAGAAACAGGCAGGACAGAGCATAAGATATTCAAGGACATTATTGATTATCTTAATCCGGGCGACTGTCTTGTTATCAATGATACTAAGGTTATACCAGCCAGACTTATCGGCGAAAAGGTTGATACAGGTGCGGCTATAGAGGTACTTCTTCTCAAGAGAAAAGAGGACATGGTTAACACATGGGAAGTGCTTGTTAAGCCGGGCAAGAAAGCCAAAATCGGAGCTAAAATCAGTTTTGGCGGTGGCAGGCTTATAGGTGAGGTTGTTGATATTGTTGAAGAGGGAGACAGACTGATTCAGTTTACATTTGATGGAATATTTGAAGAAATTCTTGATGAACTCGGTCAGATGCCGCTTCCACCATATATCACCCACAAGCTTGAGGATAAGAACAGATACCAGACTGTATATGCTGTGCATGAGGGTTCAGCAGCGGCACCTACAGCAGGTCTTCATTTTACGAAGGAACTTCTGGCTCAGATTGAAGCCAAGGGGATTAAGATTGCGAGAGTAACTCTTCATGTGGGACTTGGAACATTCAGACCAGTTAAGGTTGAGAATATCTTAGACCACCACATGCATTCTGAGTATTATGAGGTGACACAGGAGGCGGCGGATATTATTAACAATACCAAGGCTTCAGGTGGAAGGGTTATTGCAGTAGGTACAACAAGTACAAGAACACTTGAATCTGTCGCTGATGCACACGGCTGTATCAAGGCTTGCAGGGGATGGACAGATATATTTATCTATCCGGGATATGAATTCAAGGTAATCGACTGTCTTATAACTAATTTCCATCTTCCAGAGTCAACTCTTGTAATGCTTGTATCAGCTCTTGCAGGAAGAGAACATGTGCTTGCGGCTTATGAGGAGGCTGTGAAGGAAAAATACAGATTCTTCTCATTTGGCGATGCTATGTTTATTAAGTAGTGGTGTTGACTTAAATAGAGATAGGTATTAAGTGCAGAGACGCTGATTATAATAAGTCTTATTTTCAATGATTTTCTTTATAACGAGGAATTGTTCTGAAAAATCCAACTTTCTTTAAAATGTTGGATCTTTTGAGATGATTTTACCATATAAAGAAAATCATTGATTTTTTATGTGCCTAAATCTGGCAATTTTGGATTTTTCTATGTATAAATGCAATATAAGAGCCAAAAACAAGTCAATAAGAATTTAAGGAGAAGAAAATAAAAATGAGTGAAACACAAAAGAGACAGGAATTCCTGCAAAAGACGTGGGTGGTATGTGCATTAGCACTTGTGTGTACATTTTTATGGGGAAGTGCGTCTCCATGCATTAAGCTTGGATATGCATTGTTTGAAATTCCTTCAAGTGAGACATGGAGCCAGGTATTGTTTGCAGGTACAAGATTTATTCTTGCAGGAATACTCACAATAATTATCGGAAGTATTCTTGGAAAAGAAGTGCTGCTTCCGACAAAGCGGTCATTTCCTAGTATTATCAAGCTGTCTATATTCCAGACAATATTGCAGTATATATTCTTTTATATTGGGCTTGCGCATAACAGTGGAGTGAAGGCATCAATAATCAATGGCTCAAATACATTTTTTGTAATACTTGTTTCGTGTCTTATATTCAGACAGGAGAAGCTTAGCGTTAAAAAGGTTATTGGATGCGTAATTGGATTTGCCGGCGTAATTGTTGTCAGCATGAATGGACAAAAGATTGATATGAACTTAAGCCTCATGGGGGATGGAAGCCTTTTCCTGTGTGCGTTATCATATGCATTTTCATCATGCCTTATGAAGAATTACTCTAAGAAAGACAACCCGGTTATGCTGAGTGGTTATCAGTTCATATTCGGTGGAATTGTAATGGTAATCTTGGGAATTGCAATGGGCGGAAGAATTACACATGTGTCTGTCAGTGCGGTGCTTATGTTATTCTATCTTGCGTGTATATCGGCAGTTGCTTATTCACTGTGGGGAATTCTTTTGAAGTATAACCCTGTATCAAAGGTTGCTATATTTGGATTCACTAACCCTGTGTTCGGCGTGCTTTTATCAGCATGGTGGCTTCATGAGGGCAGCAAGGAATTAGGAATAAATGCATTGATAGCACTTATACTTGTGTGTATAGGAATATGTATTGTTAATGTTAAGATTGAAAGGCGTGGAAAGAAAGCGGCATAAGGGCATAATAAAATATGCCCTATAAATCCATGTACGTGTAAGCAGGTTGCGTATAATGAGAAGTTTCCATTTGCTTCCAATCAGTGAAACGGTTGTTGCTACAGGACTTTACATATCCGCAACAAGAGTTTACATTGTATTATTTTTCAAGAACTTGCGGGTCAAGAAGGAAATCATAGATATTCACGGTCAAAATACCATAGTTGTCATAGTACGGCTGTACAATATCTTTTGTAATAACAATCTTCTTGAAAGAATCGTCTATCTTTCTAAACGGCCTGATTTCCTGAGTACGTTTCGCTTCATCAGGTAATGAATACGCTGACTGAATATAATATCTGGAAGAACCAAGATTGCATACAAAATCAACTTCCAGCTGTTTACGGGTTACCTTTCCTTTCTGGTCTTTCTCCGCAATGGTGACAACGCCAACATCCACGCTGTATCCACGCATACGCAATTCATTATAAATCATATTCTCCATGGAATGTGTCTGCTCAAACTGACGGAAGTTAATCCTTGCGTTGCGAAGCCCAAGATCAGAGAAATAGTATTTCTTTGGAGTTTCAATATATGCCTTACCCTTGATGTCATATCTCTGCGCTGATTCAATCAAGAAAGAATCCTCAAAACAATCCAGATATTTCTTGATCGTTTTAGAAGTGATTTTGGACTTCTTTACAGTCTTAAAGGTATTCTTTAACTTCTCAGGATTGGTCAGAGAACCAATAGCAGAGGAAAGGATATTCAGCAGATCTTCCAGTTCTCCAATATTTTTAATCCGGTTACGCTTGAAAATGTCTCGAATATAAATTTCGCTAAAAAGGTTTTGCAATGCTGCCGCCTTATCGCTGCTACCTTCACGAAGAACGACCAGCGGGATTCCTCCATAAAGCATATATTCAGACAATCCCATATACTTGTCGCCTTTGTAAAACGACATAAATTCCGAAAAACTCAGTGGATACATATGAACTTCGTCTCCACGTCCGGCAAACTCCGTAACAATGTCTTTGGACAGGAATTTTGCATTACTTCCGGTTACGAATACATCCATATTATCTTTACGCAGATAACCATTCAATACAGATTCAAAGCAGTCCATCAGCTGAACTTCATCCAAAAGCAGATAATACATTCCATCCGTGGTAACTTGGGAACGGATATATGCCATAAATTTCTCCGGATCAACTCCACGTTTTTCTTTTTCAATCTTGATAAGACTTTCGCCAATCAAATACAAGTCATCTGCGGAGTCAAAAGCAAAACGAATAATATGGTCAGCAGGGACACCTGACTCTAACAAGTGATTATAGAATATATTATTCAGCAGATAGGACTTTCCGCATCTGCGAATACCTGTAATCACCTTAATCAAACCATTATTCTTTCTTCTAATCAATTTATCTAAGTAAAAATCTCTACGAATCTCCATACGATAACCTCCTCGGGGAAGATTTTTGCAACCTAATACATTTTTCTGTTCTATATTACCAAATCGTAACCTTTAAATCAATATGTATAGCTGACTTTAGGGAAGATTTTTGCAACTTAACACAGTTTTCTGTTCTAAAACTTATTATTTTCTACAATAACATGGATACTTCCTTTTGGGACATCGCCATCCAACTTAAATGAGACCTATGATAATGCAGATATTGCCTCATGGCTTGAAAGTAACAGATAATTGATGACAAATGCTGTAAATTATGATATATTAAGTGTGCTGTGTGCTCTAAGCATGCAGCACACTTATTGTATTTTTATTATTAAGGTATTAATAAAGTGTTGAGTGATGTGGATGATCGCAGCTGCAAGTGCCGAAAGGCCGCAGGTGAGGAAAGTCCGGGCTCCATAGAGCAGGGTGCCAGATAACGTCTGGTGGAGGTGACTCCAAGGAAAGTGCAACAGAAATAAACTGCCATACTTTGTATGGTGATGGTGGAAAGGCAGTGTAAGAGACTACCGCAGCTCTGGTAACAGAGATGGCTATGTAAACCCCATCCGGAGCAAGACCAAAAAAGGCGATACGGCTGCTCGTCGTGTCTTTAGGTAGGTCGCTTGATCCTGTTGGCGACAGCAGGGCTAGATAGATGATCATCACGCACAGAGTGCGTACATAACCCGGCTTATAGCATCGCTCGTTAATTTGTATGTATATATGATTAAGATATAATTGGAAGAATTATAATTAACAGATATTATGAAAAAACAGAGGTTAATATATTACTCGGATGAGTTGAATGATGAATTTGCAGGAGATAATATAACTGCTAAAAAGATTGATAAATATTACGATTATCATGGTGGCATACTAAGGAAGATTGGACGTGTACTGTTATACAGAGTGTTAGCTGTGCCTGTTGGCTGGCTTGCTTTAAAGATAAGATACGGACATGTTATATATGGTAAACGCAAGTTGAAAGGTTATGACAGATATTTTCTGTATGGCAACCACACTAATAACCTTGCAGACCCATTTATACCAAGTATGATTAGTGCTCCTAAGGGAACATATGTCATAGTTCATCCTAACAATGTAAGTATGCCAGTTCTTGGTAAGCTGACTCCGTGCCTTGGTGCATTGCCATTGCCGGAAGATATGGAATCAACAAGGAATTTTATCAATGAGATAGAATATAGGTACAAGACTGGTAATTCAATTACAATATACCCGGAAGCACATATCTGGCCTTATTATACGAAGATAAGACCTTTTAAGGACATGTCTTTCAGGTATCCTGTGCAGTTGAAATCACCAGTTTTTTGTTTTACTAACGTATATAAGAAGCGCAGTATATTCGGTGGAATTAAGATGGTGACATACATTGATGGCCCATTTCAGGCAGATACAGGAATGCCAGTTAAGGAACAGAAAGCTTGGCTGCGTGAACAGGTGTATAACACAATGGTGCAAAGAAGTGCAGAGAATAATATAGAAGTCGTTAAGTATATCAGGAGAGAGACTAATGATTAATATAATGTTTGCTGGTAATGACAAGGTATTTGACGGAATACTGACATGCCTGTTGTCAATAATGAAAAGAACAACAACTCAAGAGCCTCTGAGCGTGTATGTGCTTACAATGGATGTATCGCACATTAAACCGGAATATACAGCACTCACAGAATATCAGGCAGATGTTCTTGACAGGACTGTCAAGGAATATAATCCAGATAGCAGGGTTATAAGGATAGATGTTATCGGGCTGTATAACAAAGTATTTGCTGACTGTCCTAATGAGAGTGCGTATTGTTCGCCATATACGCTGTTAAGATTGTTGGCTGATGAGATAGATATTATCCCGGATAAAATCCTTTATCTCGATGCTGATATAATGTTTAATCGTGATATAACTTTGCTGTACGATTACGATATCACTGATTATGAGTACGCTGCGGCAAGAGACCACTATGGTAAATATATAATCAACCACAATTATATCAATGCCGGGGTTCTGCTCCTCAACATGAAAATGATAAGAAGTACAGGACTTTTTGTGAAAGCAAGAAATCTTCTGAAAGAGAAAAAACTTCCATTTGCAGATCAGTCTGCGATATATAGAAATACATCCACGAAGCTTATGCTTCCGCAGAGGTTTAACGACCAGAAGTTCCTGCATGAGCATACGGTTGTAAGACATTTTTCAAAGAGACTGTTTTATCTGCCTTATCCACATACCGAGAACCTGAAACAGTGGCAGATTGACAAGGTACATGATAAGTTCGGATACAATCAGTTCGATGATATATATAGTGAATATGAAAGAATTAAGCAAGAAAACCAAGTATAATGGGGGAAGCTGTGATGAGTAAAAGCCAGAGCAACAGAAAAAAAGTAATACCTGTTTTTTACGCATGTGACAATGGTTATATCAAATATGGAATAATTTCAATCAAATCGCTTATTGACCATGTATCGGATGATTTCCAGTACAATATCCATATTTTGTATACAGAACTTGATGAACGCTATATGGCAACAGCAAGTTCATTCCAGAAAGAAAATGTATCTGTTTTCTTTGACTGTGTTAAGGGCAAAGCTGATGAATTTATAAAAAATCTACCTTTAAGAGATTATTATTCGGTTATGACATATTACAGACTTATAATTCCGTCACTGTTCACACAGTATGATAAGGGTGTATACATTGACTGCGATACTATTGTCATGGATGATATAGCAAAGCTTTATAATATGGATATAGGCTATAATTTCCTTGGGGCGGCAGTTGACGGACTTGTTAGTTCAATAAGCCATTTTGGCGATTATACAGAGCAGGTTTTGGATGTTGACCGCGACCAGTATTTTAATGCTGGCGTTATCATTATGAATCTCAACCAGTTCAGGGAACATAATATAATAGACAGTTTCATTGACCTTGCGAGAACATACACATTTGTAGTAGCACAGGATCAGGATTATCTTAATGTAATATGCAAGGGCAGGGTTTATTATTTTGATTACTTATGGAATTATGGAATTGTTGCATATGATGACAATACCAAGATAGAGGATATACATATCATCCACTATAATCTCTCAGAGAAGCCATGGCATTATAAGGAGTGTAAGCTGAGTGAGTATTTCTGGCAGTATGCCAAGGAGACACCTTTCTATGATGAGATAAAGGAAGCTCTTGAGAATTATACAGAAGAAGAGCGCAAAAAGGATGAGAAACATTCTGAAAATCTCTACAGCCTTGCAACTCAGGAGATTGAGAGAGAGGATAACTACAGGAATCTCATCAAGGATATGAATATCGACAACAGCGGACGAAGAGCCATTGTTGAGAAGATAGCACAGTATGAGCGTGAGGGCAGATTTGACGAGGATGTAGAGGATGACCCACCTTCAAAGGTGCTTTACCCAGAAGATATTGAATATATGAAGAATCCTTGGAAGAAGAGAATAAGAACACGTTTTGCGTTCAAGATTGCAAGATGGTTCATTAATTATCTTATCAAGGAAAAGAAATTTATAATCAAGGATTTCAAAGGAATAGAGAATTTCCGCAATCTCGAAACTGGAGCGATTATTACCTGCAACCATTTCAATGCACTTGATTCATTTGCAATGGATTTGACATTCGACCAGTCTCTTATGAGAGCACGCGGCAAGAAGATGTACCGTATAATAAAGGAAGGCAACTACACAAGTTTCCCAGGCTTCTATGGTTTCCTTATGCGAAACTGTAACACCCTTCCTCTAAGCAGCAACAAGGAGACAATGAGAAAACTTCTTACAGCAGTAGACGACATCCTTTCCGCCGGAGATTACATCTTAGTGTATCCAGAGCAGAGCATGTGGTGGAACTACCGCAAGCCAAAGCCATTAAAGAAGAGTGCCTATAAATTCGCCGCCAAAAACAATGTTCCCGTCCTTCCAATATTCATAACAATGGAAGATTCAGACATCGAAGAGGAAGAAGGCTTCTTCGTTCAGGAATACACAGTTAACGTAGGCAAACCAATCTACCCAGATAATAATCTTTCCGTAGTAGAAAACGCCAGAATCATGCTTGAAAAAAATTATACCTGGTGGAAAGAAGTATATGAAGATTTCTACAACGAATCATTAGTATACACCTGCGGTGAGGTAGACTGTAACGGCGTAGTAAAAAATATATAGGAAAATGATTTGTGAGATAATAAATATTTAATTAGAATTAATGGGTTAAGGGTGAAAGGTACAATATAATGAGTGTATTGAGAGTAAACTTAAAAAAGGTTATTGATGACAGTTATGATATTGAAATTGGATATGGGCTGCAGGATAAATTGATTACAGATATAAATAATGGACTTGTTGGAAATATTAAAAAGTTTGTTATTATAACAGATAGTAATGTTAAGGATTTATATGCTGAAAATATTCTATTACGTTTGCGTAATCAGAATTATAAGGTTGATTTGATTTCGTTTCCAGCTGGCGAAAAAAGCAAAACAAGACAGACAAAGGAATTTGTTGAAGACACAATGCTTGAATTGGGATATAGGAGAGATTGTTGTATCATAGCTGTTGGTGGAGGCGTTGTAACAGATTTAGCAGGATTTGTTGCAGGTACATTTGGAAGAGGAGTTCCTTTTATAAATTATACGACGACATTACTTGCAGCAGCTGATGCGTCAGTTGGTGGCAAAACTGCTGTAGATACTCCATTGGCAACTAATTTAATTGGAATATTTAACCAGCCAGAAAAGGTTTATCTTGATATAGAATCATGGAAAACACTGCCCCAGGAACAGATATCAAGCGGACTTGCAGAAACAATCAAGCATGCATGTATAAGTGACCGCGACTTTTTTGATTATCTGAATGAAAATATGGATTTAATTTTTAGCATTAATGAGGATGTATGTAAACATATAGCTGAAATGAATTGCTGTATAAAAAGTCAGGTTGTCATGAAAGATGAAAAAGAAAGTGGACTTAGAGAAATTTTGAATCTGGGACACACAGTTGGAAGGGCAATAGAGACAGTAAGTGATTATAGATTACTTCATGGTCAGGCTGTGGCAATAGGCTTGGTTGCTGAGGTGGTATTGGCAAATAAACGTGGATATTGTTCTGCTGAGGATGTTAATAAGGTAAAAGCTATATTACAAAAAGCGAAGCTTCCAATTGAAATTCCAGATTATATTGATAGGGAAGTTCTCGTGAAAAAATTATACACGGATAAAAAAGTTAAAAATGGAAATATCCGTTTTGTTTTTCAAAAGGGAATTGGTGAAGTAATGAGTTTTGGCAATGATAAATTTGCTGAACCTATAGATGAAAGTATTGCGAGAGAAATAATAATGCAAATATAGAGTGTAGAAAGGAGTCGTACAAAATCGATTCCTTTTTATTTTGTATAAATGATATATAAATATAAAATAATTTATTGAAATAATAATTGAAATGTGATATATTAAATAAAATGTATTTTATAAGAAATAAGTGTGGGGAATACGAGGAGGAAAATGATAGAAGGTACAGAGTTAATTACTGTAGAGGAAATTAAAAATTGTGTATATACAATTCGTGGACAACAGGTGATGCTGGACTGTGATTTGGCTGGAATATATGGATATGAAGTCAAAAGATTGAATGAACAGGTAAAACGAAATATTAACAGATTTCCAGAAGATTTTATGTTTCAGTTAAATGCGGACGAAATTCCTTATTGTTTAAAGTCGCAATTTGCGACTTTAAACAATAAAGATAATAAGAGAGGAATGCACATAAAGAAAATGCCATATGCTTTTACTGAGCAAGGAATTTATATGTTAGCTACTGTTCTAAAGGGCGAATTGGCAGAACAACAGAGTATTTTTATTATGCGTACTTTTAGAGAGCTGCGACATTATATGAAACAGAATAAGCAGTTTGTTACAAGAACAGAAATGGATTTGTTGTCATATAAAGTTAGTGAAATATCAGTTAGGACAGATAATTTAATGGATAGACAGAGGCAAGCAGAACAAAAAGCTGATATCCTTCAAAAAAATGTGAAACAATTAAGTGATAATTTTATTTCGGACAAAGATATTAAAAATTTTATAATTTACAAGGGACAAAAACTAGAAGCAGATATTGCATACATAGAAATATATCAACAAGCAATGAAATCAATTTATATTGTGGATGACTACATGAATTACAAATCATTGCAACATCTTTCTCAGAAGGCTGCAGGAGTAGAAGTGATTTTGTTTACAGAAAATGGAAAGGGAAGAAAAGTTTTTTTAACTCAATCTATGATAGAGGATTTTAATAATGAATATCCATTTATTAGGATTAAGCCTAATCCAGATTGTCATGACAGGTTAATTGTAATTGATTATGAAGAAGAAACGGAAGTGGTTTATCATTGTGGAGCATCCAGTAAGGATGCAGGAAAAAAGCTATGTGCAATTAATCAGATTTCGGAAACAAAGATTATACATCCGGTAATAAATCATTTACTTTCATTCCCGGATAAAATAATAGGTTAATTGGATTATCTTGCAAGCCTCCCCGCTGTTTACAGTCGGGGAGAGTACCTGACGCCTAATTCCGTAGTGGTTGAGAAACCAGCAAGAGGCGTGTCTGCACCGTCAGTTTTTGTTTTAGGCTATGGAGATGAGACTCAAAGAATCGTGGAAGCCCTTGCTGAACGCGATTCTTGCTTTAAGAGGCTCATCGGAATGTTCAGCCTAAATAAAACTGACGGCGCAGACACGCCTCTTGCGTCCGTTCTCAAACAACCCTACAAATTACCTATTGTACTTCTCCTCGCAATACTTGCATCTATACACCTGCTTCTCAGGGTCAGTGAGAATAAAGATATGCTTAAGCTCCTGCTCAATAGAAGTAATACATCTTGGATTCTTGCATTTAATGACATTAGTGATTGAAAGAGGAAGTGAAAGACGCTTCTTCTCAACAATCTCTCCGTCCTTGATAATGTTGACAGTGATATTGTGGTCGATGAAACCTAATACATCAAGGTCAACAGTGTCAAGACCAGCTTCAATCTTAATTATATCTTTTCTTCCCATCTTGTTGCTTCTCGCATTTTTGATGATGGCAACCTGACAGTCAAGCTTATCAAGTCCTAAGTTGTTATATATCATCATAGATTTGCCTGCCTCTATATGGTCAAGCACAAATCCGTTATTAAGCTGTCCAACATTTAACATAAGATTTTACTTCCTTTCAATTATTTGTTAAGTCCAAGCAGAGTCATGATAAGAGCCATTCGTACATACACACCGAACTGTACCTGCTTAAAATATGCTGCACGAGGGTCGTCATCTATATCAGTTGATATCTCGTTAACTCTTGGAAGAGGATGGAGCACATACATATTGTCCTTAGCGAGAGCCATCTTTGCCTTATCAAGGACATAGAAATCCTTCATTCTAAGGTAATCATCCTCGTTGAAGAATCTTTCTCTCTGTACTCGTGTCATATAGAGAATGTCAAGCTGTGGCATAACATCTTCAAGCTTTTCAACCTCTTCATAAGGAGCGTTGTGTTCTTTAAGATTATCTATTATGTAGTCAGGAACTCTTAATTCCTTAGGTGATATGAGGATAAATTTAACATTGTCATATCTTATAAGAGAGTTGATAAGAGAGTGGACTGTACGGCCGAATTTAAGGTCACCACATAATCCGATAGTGAAATTGTCTAATTTTCCGTGTAACTCCCTGATTGTCATAAGGTCAGTAAGAGTCTGGGTTGGATGCTGGTGTCCGCCATCACCTGCGTTAATAACAGGAATGCCTGAATGTTCAGCAGCAACCATAGGAGCACCTTCCTTAGGATGGCGCATTGCACAGATATCAGCGTAGCATGATATTACACGGATTGTATCTGCAACACTTTCGCCTTTAGAGGCAGAGCTCGAATTGGCAGAAGAAAAACCAAGAACAGAACCCCCTAAATTAAGCATCGCAGCTTCAAAACTTAAACGGGTTCTTGTACTTGGTTCATAAAAACAAGTAGCTATTTTTTTGCCATCACACACATGAGAATATTTTTTTGGATCAGTGGATATGTCCTTAGCAAGATCTAACAGATCGTTAACTTCATCCACACTTAAATCCATAGGACTTAATAAATGCTTCATAAATAATCTCCATTCCGCCATTTAAGGCTATTTTTATGAGAGAATTTTACATTCCCTTTTTACACTGTTTGATATTCTACTATGAAATCTGACATTTAACAACACATTTTTTGAAAATTAATAACATAATTAATAACATAATGTAAGTGTCAAAATTCTTTTTGACCGCAACATCATAATATGTTAAAATCTAATATAAAGTATTTTGAATGGACAGCGGTCTATAAACATGGCAGGGGAGTAGCTGTTCGGAATGGAGTAATTGAATATGTCTAAGATTATATTAACAGGTGACAGACCTACAGGAAGACTTCATCTTGGTCATTATGTTGGTTCACTGAAGAGAAGAGTTGAACTACAGAATTCAGGTGAGTATGATAAAATATACATAATGATTGCTGATGCACAGGCACTGACAGATAATGCAGATAATCCAGAGAAGATAAGGCAGAATATAATAGAGGTTGCACTTGATTATTTATCAGTTGGAATAGATCCGGCTAAGACAGATATATTTATACAATCACAGATTCCACAGCTTACAGAGCTTACATTTTATTATATGAATCTTGTTACAGTATCAAGATTGCAGCGTAATCCAACAGTTAAAAGTGAGATTGTAATGCGTAATTTTGAGACAAGCATACCAGTGGGATTTTTTACATACCCTATAAGCCAGGCATCTGATATAACAGCATTCAAGGCTACTACAGTTCCAGCAGGTGAAGATCAGGAGCCTATGATTGAGCAGGCAAGAGAGATAGTAAGAAAGTTCAATTCTGTATATGGAGAGACACTTGTTGAGCCAAGTATTCTTTTACCAGATAATAAAGCCTGCTTAAGACTCCCTGGTACAGATGGCAAAGCTAAGATGAGTAAGTCATTAGGCAATTGTATCTATCTTTCAGATAAACCTGAGGATGTCAAGAAGAAGGTTATGAGCATGTATACAGACCCGGACCATATCAGAGTTGAAGATCCTGGTAAGATTGAGGGCAATACAGTATTTACATATCTTGATGCATTTTGCAGCGATGAAGATTTTGCAGAATTCCTTCCAGATTATAGCTGTCTTGATGAGTTAAAGGAGCATTATCAGAAGGGCGGTCTTGGTGATGTCAAGGTTAAGAAGTTCCTTCTCAATGTTCTTAATAAGGAGCTTGAGCCAATAAGACAGAGAAGACATGAGTATGAGAAGGATATCCCAGAAGTATATAACATTTTACAGAGGGGAACTAAGGTAGCTTATGCCGCAGCTCAGGAGACATTAGAGGAAGTTAAGGCTTCTATGAGAATTAACTACTTTGATGATAAAGAGCTTATCAAGGTTCAGAGCGAAAAATATAAGGGTGAATAATATTGCAGGCTGTCTGTCACATATTGTGGCGGACAGCTTTTTTACAGCCTGAAGGTCTGCATGATTAATTTGAAGAATTATTCTGTAAACGTATAGCTGAATTACTTATATTTTTAGAAATTGTGCCGATAAAGTTAATAGATAAATGATATTGTGTGCAGAAGTGATTTTGCACACAGCTTATGCGTAGCTGCATTGTACATGCTAAAGCAAATGGATTTGCGGATATTTTCAGGAGGAAATGGTATGGTTATAAGTGGACAATCACTGCGGAATTCGTATATGACATCTAAGACATCATATGGTGGTTATAATAATGCTGTTAATAAAAATCAGCAGGATAATGCATCAGCTTCTAACAGTGATATCAGGAATATGAAGCGTATGCTTGCTAATGACAACCAGAATGTGGAGAATACAGTAAGAAGTACGAATTCAAGGTACAGCAGTATTCAGAGTTATGGAGACCAGTTAAGGGCTCAGAGACAGCAGTCAAAGGATACATCCCTTAAGATGAAAAAGTTAAAATATCATTTTAAGGATATGTCATCAAGGATATTAAGGAGCAAGACCTCAGCGACAGCCAGACAGGTTGCAAGTCAGGCAAGAAGAGAGGTTTTGAGGCTCAAAAGAGAGAAACAGAGTGGCAATTATGACACTGATGATATAGATGCAGCAATCACACATGCAAAGGCAATGGAGCGTGTCGCAAAGAAGAAGGTTAAGCATCTTGAAGAGGAAGAGATGGCAAAGGTATCTGGTGGAGTATGTGCATCAGATGAGATAGATAGAGAAGAAAAGCAGAAAATCAGTGAAGATGACTACAATAATGATGAGTACTATGATGAGTATGACGACACAGCATATGATGACAGTAATACAGAGTATTACAATGTGGATGGAATGTCAGTCAGTTTAGATGAGATGATGCAGGAAATGTCAGAAGGCATGAAGGCTATGCTCAGTGAGATGGGGCTTGATGAATTATTTGGAGAATCTACGGCCGGAGTAGATATGGATCCGCAGGATCTTAAAGAGCTTAAAATAAAGCATCGTAATAAAGAGATGAAAGAAATAGTTAAGGCTGATTCAGAATATCTGAAGGCAGTGTTTAACAATCTTGAAAAAAGTTCGTCTAATCCATCACCGGTAAGCCTTGGCAGTGGTACAGGCGCAGTTACTGGTGGAGCCATAGGTGGGGTCACAGGTGCTGTTGGAGTAAGTGCCGCATCAGTTATTGATGTAACATTATGATGTGGTTGATGAAGTATTAAAATAAAAATTTAAAATTAAAAAAGCTGTTTGTGGTTGTGATATGAACACTTATTGCTGGGCATTGCTGGACATTTTTGTCTGGCAAACTGGCAAAGAGGAAGATATCATGAGCAGACAGCTTTTTTGTTTTTGCACATTTTTTAAAAATATTCAACTAAATATTAAACTAATTTATCTTCTGCCTCGTATATACAAGCAGATAGGAAAATACACAAGCTTGGATGGAGGGGAGACTTATGAATACTTCAAATGATTTAAAAGCGGCAATCATAAGAAGGAGAAAGAGAAGAGCAAGAAGAAAAAGAATACTTGTAGGAAGTGTATCAATGATGCTTGTTCTTCTTGCGATATGTACTCTTATAGTTGCAGTTAAGAGCAATGGCGAGGTGTATGCCAGCGGTGGAACTACTGACATAACAGGCGAAGTCCCTAAGACAACTGCACATGAAGCAGCATCTGAATCAGCTTCCCATGTAACACAGCCAGCGACTAAGGCAACAGAAGCGGTTACGGAAACCCTGGCTCCTGTACAGACTACACAGGCGGCAACGAAAGCAACAGTAAGCCAGACAACGAAAGCAGCCCAGTCTGTGGCTGATAGTAATACTCAAAATTCTACTAAGAGCACTACGCAGGCTGCGACAAAGTCAACACAGACAACTGCACAGTCAACTCAGAGTAGTGGAAAAAGCTATAAGTTAAGCGGCTTTAAGTGGGTAAATCAATATCCAGAGCTTCCAACTGGTTGTGAGATAACAGCTCTTACATCTGTTCTTAATTATTATGGCTACAATGTCAAGAAAGAGACTATGGCAGACGATTATCTTAAAAAGGGCAGTGGAAGCTTTTATGAGATGTTTCTTGGCAACCCAAGGAAAAAAAAAGGCAGTTACGGATGTATGGCACAGCCGATAGCTGATGCGGCTAATCTTTATTTTAAGAAAAATTCAATATCAAGAAAAGCTGTCAATATCAGCGGCAGTGAATTTGATAAGGTGTTGGATTATGTGGCAGAAGGATATCCTGTGATTGTGTGGAATACCATCAATATGAAGTCGGCATATGAATCAAAGAAGCTTGTTTTAGGTGGCAAGACATATACATGGATTGCACCAGAGCACTGTGTTGTTGTGATAGGATTTGACCGTGATGCTAATGAGGTGTATGTGGCAGACCCTGCATCCGGTCTTGTTACAAGGAATTTAAGCATATTTAAGCAAAGATACAATTCGCTCAAGAAACAGGCAGTATATATAACTAAGTAGAATTTAATAACCCGGTACCGAACTGTTATCCAAGTTGGATTAGGAAACAACTGATTGGAAACATGTTTAGTACCGGGTTATCTTATTATTCGCTGACTTTTAATACAACCATATTATTAGGCTTTGAGAGCTTTATCTCAGGTCCGTTCATAACTATAAGACCCTTCTCAAAATTGATTGTGAAATCAGTGATTGAATTGCCCTCATTGTTCATGGATAAAAGGTGTTTATTGTCAGGAAACATTGCTATGTACTTAGGATAATCACCACTTATAGGGAGTGATGAGATGGTGCTAAGTAAGCCTGTGCCTTTATCAACTGCATAAATTGTGACAGTGTTGTCTCCTGCATTGGAACATATCAGGTTATTGCCTGAATTAGCGAATATAAGGCTTGCAGCAGAACTGTTGCTCTTGTGTCCCTTTCTTACAGTGAAGATATTCTGAATCATCTCAAAACGTCCTGTCTCGGCTGTTTTATCATAAGAATATACATTGATATAATTTTTAAGTTCACATAATACGTAGGCGAATTTGCCATCCTCGCTGAATATCATCTGTCTAGGTGCAGATTCAAGCTGTGAACGGATTATATCATATAACTTAATCTTACCAGTGCGGTGGTTGAATTCATATAATTTAATCTGGTCGATTCCAGGGTCGCATACACACAGAAGATCTTCATCAGGTGTGAATACAGACCAGCTTATATGAGGGCGGAAGTTGCGTTCAGCGATGCTTCCTAAGCCCTTGTGGAATACCTCGTCTGTGATGTCGCCAACTCGTCCGTCTTTTTTAAGTGCGAGGACTGTTATCTTGCCATCATGGTAACCAGATACTACAAGAAATGTATCATCCTTGGTTATGCTGATATGACATCCCCTCATTCCATTGATAGAAGCTACATTGAGCTGTTCAAGCTCGCCGTTTTCCTTGATTGCATAAGAGGCAACACCCTGATCGCATATTGCGTATAGATATTTGTGATTGTGGGATACAGCTATGTAAGAAGGATTATCCAGCTCATATTCATTACGCTTGGTAATTCGTCCCTTCTCAACATCCATGTCATATAAATATATACCCTTGCTGGATTCATGTGTGTAAGTTCCAACATATGCAACGTATTTTTCACCCATAATATTTCAGTCCTTTCTTTATGCGTAAATATAATCAGTAATAACCCAAATTCATATATAATATATTCTAATCCATTTCTATAGCTTTTTCAAGTGTACTGTAATGGTTCAGGTACACTTGTGGGTTATTTTTTCAGTATTTACTTCTACAAGGACTGCATCGGGTCCGATACATTTGACACATTTGAAGGGAATTACATACTCTATGTCTCTGCCGAACATGCCGCAGATGCGTCCGGGACCCGGTACGATAAGAGACTCGACACATCCGCTGCATACATCAAATTCAATATCACACACTGTGCCAAGAATCTTGCAGTCACAGGCGTTGATGACATCTTTATTTCTAAGCTCGCATACTCTCATAATATATCCATGATTGGTTTTATATAGTATATTCAAAATGCTATGATAATGTGTTTCTCATGGCGCGCAGGGCACATTTTTCAAGACGGCTTACCTGAGCCTGTGATATGCCAATCTCTGCGGCTGTCTCCATCTGCGTTTTGCCATCAAAATAGCGCATATTTATTATCTGGCGTTCCCTGTCTGACAGTCTGGAAAGGGCATCCTTTAAGGCAAGATTATTAACGACAGTGTCCTCCTGATTTTTCTTATCTTTAATCTGGTCGTACAGGCATAACGTGTCATTGCCGTCTGTATATAGCGGCTCATAGATTGATACCGGGCTTTGTATTGCCTCAAGAGCCATGACAATATCTTCGCGGTCAATGCCTATCTCATTGGCTATTTCTGTGATGGTAGGGTCTTTCTGTGTTGCGGCAGTAAGCAGTTCTTTTGCTTTCAATGCCTTGTATGCGGTGTCTCTTACGGAGCGGCTTACACGTATAGGATTAGTGGAATCTCTTAAATAACGCTTAATCTCACCCATGATCATTGGAACCGCGTAAGTTGAAAACTGGACATTCTGTGATATATCGAAATTGTCTATGGCCTTAATCATGCCGACACATCCAATCTGGAAAAGGTCATCTATGTCTTCACCAGACTGGGAAAAACGGTGGGCGATGCTTAATACAAGGCGGAGATTTCCCTGAATGAATTTTTCTCTTGCATCATTGTCGCCAGCTTTAATTCTCTTTAAAAGTTCTTCTTTTTCTTTGGCATTTAGTAGTGGCAGTGTAGATGTGTTAACACCACATATCTCGACTTTGTATGAAGCCATATTCACCTCCGGTTTACATTAAATGTATCTATTGGATATGATTGCCGCATGAGTGATGTTTAATACTGGCAAGAATAACCATTTTCAATGTTGACCTGTGAGGGTTTTTTATTTATAATTTAATTTATATTTTTATGTTCGGAGGTAATAGATTTGAAGTGTCCATTTTGCGGTAATGAGAATACTAAGGTTATAGATTCAAGACCAACTGACGACAGTGCAATCAGAAGAAGACGTCAGTGCGAGGCTTGTGGCAAGAGATTTACAACATATGAGAAGGTTGAGACTATGCCGCTTATTGTAATCAAGAAGGATAACAACAGAGAGCCATATGACAGGGAAAAGCTTGTGGCTGGTATTGTGCGTTCATGCCATAAGCGTCCGGTTTCACTCACAGCAATCAATTCAATGGTTGATGAGGTTGAGACACAGATATTCAACATGGGAGAGAAGGAGATTCCAACGACTACAATTGGCATGATAGTCATGGAGAAGTTAAAAGAGCTTGACGCTGTTGCATATGTAAGATTTGCATCAGTATACAGGGAGTTCAAGGATGTTAACACATTCATGGACGAGATTAAGAAAATTTTAAAATAATTAAAAGAGGTTTTTTGTGTTTAAATGTTTTTATCCAGACAGACTATATGATTCTGCCTACGAGATTGAGTATGATAAGCTGTATCAGCAGGGCTACAGGGGAATAATTTTTGATGTAGATAACACTCTTGTAGAGCATGGTGCGCCAGTTAATAAGAAGGCGGCAGATTTATTTGCAGCACTTCAGAATATGGGATATGAGACATGTATCATATCTAATAACAGCGAGGAGCGTGTTAAGCCATTAGCTGACAAGGTTAATTCCAAGTATGTCAGCAAGGCAGGTAAGCCATCACCTGTTAACTATTACAAGGCTATGGAGCTTATGAATACTGGACAGAGTAATACTTTTTTTGTCGGCGACCAGATATTCACAGATGTGTGGGGAGCTAACAGGGCAGGAATCATGAGTATGCTTGTGAAGCCAATAGCTAAGCATGAAGAGATTCAGATAGTGTTAAAGCGTTATCTTGAAAGAATAGTACTACATTTTTATAATAAGCAGGGCAGGAGTAAGAAGAGACATGAATAATATTAAGGGTACAACAAGAGTATGCGGACTTATCGGTAATCCGGTCGGACATTCAATATCACCGGTTATCCATAACACACTGGCAGATATAATGGGAATTGACCTTGTATATACAACATTTAAGGTTGATGCAGGAGATGTTGCCACAGCGGTTAATGGTGCATATGCACTTGATATATTGGGACTTAATGTGACAGTTCCACATAAGCAGGCTGTTATGGATTCGCTTATAGATATCGACCCATTAGCGAAAGCGATAGGTGCAGTTAACACATTACAGAGATGCGATGGCGGTTACAAGGGATATAACACAGATATACTTGGTTTATCGCGCGAGCTTGATGATGAGGGAGTGCAGATTGCCGGCAATCCAGTTGTTATTCTGGGTGCTGGTGGTGCAGCGAGGGCGATTGCATTCTTATGTGCTTCTAGGAAAGCAGCATCTGTAAAGATTCTTAACAGAACTGTTGAGAAGGCACAGAATATTGCAGATGCAGTGAATGAATACTATAAGAGTGATATTGCAAGTGCAGACAGTATTGAGAAGGCGGCAGATATAGGAATTGATGGATATGTTGTGATTCAGACTACAAGTGTTGGCTTATATCCGGATGTTGATGCTGTATCAGTTACAGCTCCTGAATTCTATGAGAAAGCTTCTGTAGGCGTTGATATTATATATAATCCATATACAACAAAATTCATGAAGCTTATGAGAGAGCATGGCAAGATGGCGTATAACGGACTTAAAATGCTTCTGTATCAGGGAGTTGCTGCATTTGAGATATGGAACAGGTGCGAAGTGTCAAAAGATATAGCTGACAGGGTGTATATCTCTATGAAGGAGGCACTTGGAATCAATGAATAATGAAAGCATAGTGCTGATTGGATTCATGGGAAGCGGTAAGACGACACTTGGCAAATGGATAGCAAGGGAACATGGATATACATTTCTTGATACTGATGATATGATAGAGGAAGAGCAGCAGAGGTCAATCAATGATATATTTGCTAAGGAAGGCGAAGAATACTTCCGTGACCTGGAGACTGACATGATTAGAAGCCTGGCTGACAGGGATGACAAGGTTGTTATATCTGTAGGTGGAGGACTTCCGATAAGAGAAGCTAACAGGGAGCTTATGAGACATGTCGGAAAGGTTGTATACCTAAGAACTACTGTTGATGAGCTTGAGAAAAGATTAAAAGGCGATACGAAACGTCCACTTCTTGCAGGTGGTAATGTAAGAGAGAAGATTATATCTCTTATGGACAAGCGTGAGGCACTTTATCTTGATGCGGCTGATATTGTGGTAGATACAACAGGAAAAAGATTTGAGCAGATATATGATATAATTAAACCAGTGGAGGAATAAATGTATGGAAAAGTTACTTGTAATCAATGGACCTAATATTAATTTCTTAGGAATAAGAGAAAAGGGCATATATGGTTCACAGAATTACGATACTCTTGTATCTATGATTAATGACAAAGCTAAAGAGCTTGGCGTTGAGGTAGAAGTGTTCCAGAGTAATTCGGAAGGTGGAATTATTGACAGGATACAGAAGGCTTATTATGAGAATATAGATGGTATAGTAATCAATCCGGGAGCGTATACTCATTATAGCATTGCGATAAGAGATGCTCTTGGCGCTATCGAGAACATACCTAAGATTGAGGTTCACATATCTAATGTCCACAAGCGTGAGGAATTCAGACATACATCAGTCACAGTTCCAGTATGCAATGGACAGGTTGTAGGATTAGGACTGAAAGGCTATCTGTATGCGATGCAGGCTGTGCTTGACATAAGTCGTAATTTATTATAAAATGTTTAAAGCTATTTATATTAGGAGGTATACCAAAGAATGGTAAGCGCAGGAGATTTTAAGAACGGTATTACAATTCAGATGGATAACGGTATCTGGCAGATTATCGAGTTCCAGCATGTTAAGCCTGGTAAGGGAGCTGCTTTCGTTAGAACTAAGTTAAAGAACATTGTCAGTGGTGGTGTTGTAGAGAAGTCATTCAGACCAACAGAGAAGTTTGATCTTGCTCATATTGATCGTAAAGAGTATCAGTATCTTTACTCAGATGGAGATATCTATAACTTCATGGATACAGAGACATTCGAGCAGATTGGTTTAGCTGCTGAGGATGTTGGCGATTCTCTTAAGTTCGTTAAGGAGAACGAGATGGTTAAGTTATGTTCACACGCTGGTAAGGTATTCTCAATCGAGCCACCTATCAACGTTGAGCTTGAGATCACAGAGACAGAGCCAGGTGTTAAGGGTGATACAGCTACAGGTGCTACAAAGCCAGCTATCCTTGAGACAGGTGCAAGAATCATGGTTCCATTATTCGTTAACCAGGGCGATAAGATTAAGATTGATACACGTACAGGTGAGTATCTTTCAAGAGCTTAATTGTATATTTTATGGACATGTTAAATCCCCCAGATTTTGGCTGGGGGATTTTTTCTTAGCCTGCTCCTTACCTGCACTCGAATGAGGCGCACACTGTATCTCCGCTTTCTGTTGCACTGATTCCAGATATATCTATGTGGTCAGCCACACATCTGCTATCTGAATTATGAACACAGTTGGAAGCATCACATTTTATGTCCAATGTGAGCTTAGGACAGGCAGTTGAATTCTTTGCAGAATTTTCGTCCTGTTCTTTGAAGTCACCACAACATGTACAATCTGTTGTTGTGGCAGATTTTCCCTGAACGTGGATAGAAGAAAGACAGCAGCAGTTATCTTTGTTATGTTCACATCCACAAGCATTACAACCTAAAGAACTCATAATAACCTCCTTAATAAAAAAAGACATGTCAGATATACCGACA
>URGC01000020.1 GCA_900547255.1 uncultured Eubacterium sp.
CGACAATCACACATTATATTATATACAGAATAAAAAACTATTTATAGCTTTTCCGAAAATAGATAAAAAAGCAAATCCTAAAAATTATATGGCTGAAAATGTAGATTTTAATTGGCTTTATAAAAGAACCAAAATATTGTATGAAATTGTTATAGATATAATATTTAAAAACATGTTACAATATGATAATTATGAATTTAATAAGCATTTTTAAAAAGGTAAACAAATAAAAGTAGTACAAAGGAGTACTACTTTTATTTATCCTGTTCATCCACCCATTTTGCAAAATCTTCATTAGAAATCTTTGTTATTCCCTCTGTATACACTTCCTCGAATTTCACTGTATTTCCAAATGCAAGTGATGTAAGAATTGCTATTTTTCTGCATGCATCGTAACCCTCAACATCAGCCTCTGGATTTCTTTCTGCATATCCGAGTGCCTGTGCCTCTTTAAGAACCTCCTGATATGAGATTCCCTCTCTGCTCATCTTAGTAAGAATATAGTTAGTTGTTCCATTAAGAATACCTGTTATCTTAGTAATCTCATCTGCTGTAAGAGACTGGTTTAATGGTCTTATAATAGGAATACCTCCACCAACTGATGCCTCGAACATGAAATTTAACTTTCTCTCCTTTGCCATCTCAAGAAGCTCTGGGCCATGTGCCGCAACAAGTGCTTTGTTAGATGTACATACGCTCTTTCCTGCCTCAAGAGCTTTCTTAACAAATGTAAATGCTGGCTCAACGCCTCCCATAACCTCTACGACAACATCTATCTCATCATCATTAATGATATCATCAATATTATGTACAATCTTTTCCTGAATTGGGTCTCCCGGAAAATCTCTTATATCTAATACACTCTTAACCTCAATAGGCTGTCCTGCTCTTGTTGCAATTGATGCACTGTTAGTTGCCAATACCTCAACAACTCCTGAGCCAACTGTTCCATAGCCTAATACTGCAATTTTTGCCATTTTGTCAATTCCTTTCCTGTAGCAGATTACTCTCTGCTTAATATCTTAAGATATCGCACACCTTCAAGCGTTTCAATCTCTTCAAGCATTATAGCCGAATCTCCTGTAGTAGGAAGAATATCCACACTTAATGTTAATGATGCAATTCCATTAACCGGTATAGTCTGATGTATCGTAAGAATATTTGCCTTAAACTGTGCTATCTTATTAAGCACAACCGATAAAAGACCCGGCTCATCATCCATCGATAATACAAATGTTATCGTCTTTCCTTTAACATTGTCTCTAAAAGGAAATATATCATCTTTGTATTTGTAATATGAGCTTCTGCTGATTCCTATCTGTTCTGTAGCATCTGCAATAGACATATTCTTAGTCTCTATAAGTCTGTTTACTTCTGCAACCTTTATAAGAACTTCCGGAAGAGCTTTTTTTCTTACAACATAATACTTACTCTCTTCAGCCATATATTATTATGCCTTTCTTTGTCCATCTTAGACGTACAAATGTATTTTAGTGTTCGTCTGCGGTGGACAATTGTTTCTCATAGATGGAATATTAGCACATAACACTGAATAAATCAAGCAAAAAATGGGGCTGTCGCTTTAACGATTGAAAATCGTTGAGGCGACAGTCCCATTAAATTAATCATTATATTGATTATTATAGATTCTCTCTTCCAAATACACTTGCAAGATAACGCATATCATTGATATGGCTCTCATTAAGCGCACCTGATGTCATTCTCCACTTCCAGTTGATTCCAAGGCTTGATGGCAGATTCATTCTTGCCCAGTTGCCAAGCTTTAAGATATCCTGTGTAGCGAATACGCAAAGACAGGCAACACTTCCATATCCTGCACGGAATACTTTGTCAACCATAGCACCTCTGTCTCTTGTATCAAGGTAATCGAAAGCATATCCAAGCTCCCACTCACCATGATCCTGAAAATATCCCATAAGTGTCTCATTATCATGTGTGCCGCCATATACAACACAGTTAGTCTTATAATTAAAAGGAAGATGTGGATTCTTGCGGTCTCCACCAAATGCAAATTCAAGCACCTTCATAGATGGATACTGGTTATCCTCCAATATCTTATCCACCTCAGGAAGCGATACTCCCAGATCCTCAGCAATAATCTTCTTATCGCCGATAGCCTCATTGATGGCATCAAGAAGCTTCTGACCCGGTCCCTGCATATATGTACCCTGTCTGGCATCTGGCATGTCAGCCGGTATTGTGTAATATTTAACAATTCCGATAAAGTGGTCTATACGGATAACATCATAGATTCTCGCAGAATGCTGCATACGCTTCTTCCACCATGTAAATCCATCATTCTCCATCTTATCCCAGTCATATAATGGATTACCCCACTTCTGACCGGCATCAGAGAATGCATCTGGTGGTACTCCGGCAACTTTGACAGGTGTAAGATTCTCATCTAACAGGAACTGTCCGCTGTTAGCCCATACATCTGCGCTGTCATAGCCCATATATATAGGAATATCACCGATTATATCAATATGCTTATCATTGGCATACTGCTTCAATGCCATCCACTGCTTATCAAATTCATACTGGACAAACTTCCAGAAATCAATGTCTTCTTTAAGAAGCTCTGTATACTTAGCCATGCCTTCCGGTGTACGGAATCTTATATCATCATCCCATTCGCCCCATGACTTATTATCAAAATGAGCTTTAACAGCCATGAACAGGCTGTAATCATCAAGCCATTCTGCATTGTCACGGCAGAAATTGTCATATTTTTTATATTCTGGAAGTCCCTTGGCAAGCTTAGTCTTACTCTCAGCTATAACCTTGTCAAATCTTTCAAAAGCAGACCTTAACACATCAAATCTGTTGTTATAGACTTTCTCGTAACTTACGTAATTCTCATTGCCGATTCCATAGTCTCTTGCCTGAAAATATCTTCCAGCAAGTGCATCTTCCTCGGAAACCTGCACAGGAACAAGTCCATCTCCCCAGTCGTGGGATATAAGCTCTGATTTTAACAGAAGCCCCTCCTCAACAAGAATGTCAAGATCTATAAAATATGGATTACCTGCAAATGCAGAATATGACTGGTATGGGCTGTCTCCATATGTAGTAGGTCCTAAAGGAAGAACCTGCCAGTACTTATGATTACATGCTCTTACAAAATCAACAAAATCATATGCCGCTTTGCCAAATGTTCCTATACCATATGGTGATGGCAGGCTGCTGACTGCCATCAGAATACCTGCTGACCTATCTATTGTCTTTGCCATTACTGCATATCCTCCGTCATCTTCTTAATACTCTCTGCCTCCTGGTCTGTGAGTAGCTTCTCTACGTCAAGAAGTATAATAAGATCTTTGCCAACATGGGCTACTCTGTCCATAAATCTGGTATCATCATTGTTAATGATTGATGGCATATTAACAATATCCTCGCTGTCAATATCGCCTATCTCCATAACCTCATCAACCTCAAGCGCAAGCTTTACTGCTCCAGTATCAATGATGATAGAGCCATCAGTAAATGTCTCATCCTTCATATTAAACTTTCTTTTAAGACTGTACACTGGAATAACTTCTCCTCTAAGGTTAACTATTCCTTTAATATATGCTGTAGCATTAGGAACTGGTACAATGCTTATCTGCTTTTCGATAGACTGTACCACATTGATATCTACGCCGAATAACTGCCCTTCAATCTTGAATACTACTGGTTTAATATAATCCGCCATGAGCCACCATACCTTTCTTTAAATGTTAATCATTAGTTAATTTACTTATCATCTTCCGTCTTACCTGTGCTTATCCAGTTAAGATATGCATTGATAAACGGATTAATATTGCCATCAAGCACACTCTGTGCATTACCTATATCCTTATTAGTCCTGTGGTCTTTAACCATAGTATAAGGCTGAAGTATATAACTTCTTATCTGGCTTCCGAAATTAATGTCCTTGACATCTCCACGGATATCAGATGATTTCTGTTCGTTCTCCTGCTGCTTCAAAAGATACAGTTTAGCCTTCAACATCTGCATAGCTTTATCTTTATTCTGATGCTGTGAACGCTCATTCTGGCACTGTACAACTATACCTGTAGGAAGATGTGTAATTCGTATCGCTGAAGATGTCTTGTTGATATGCTGTCCACCAGCTCCGCTTGAGCGGTATGTATCAATTCTCAAATCATCTTCATTAATCTCTATATCTATATTGGTATCTATATCTGGCATAACATCGCATGAAACGAATGATGTCTGTCTCTTACCAGCCGCATTAAAAGGCGATATACGCACAAGTCTGTGAACGCCATGCTCTGATTTGAGATGTCCATACGCATTCTCTCCTGATATCTCTATTGTGACTGATTTGATACCAGCCTCCTCACCTTCAAGATAATCAAGCGTCTCTGTCGTATATCCGTTGGCATCTGCCCATCTTGTATACATTCTGTATAACATCTGGCACCAGTCACAGCTCTCTGTTCCACCAGCTCCTGCGTGGAGTGTAAGAATCGCATTATTCTTATCATATTCGCCTGATAACAGTGTCTCTATCCTCAGTTCCTCAAGCTTTGTCTCTACAGTTGTAACCTCATTCTCAATATCTGGAACAAGAGAAGTGTCATTTTCTTCCTCTGCCATCTCTATAAGTGTATTGGCATCCTCAATTCCCTGCTCTAATTCTTTATATTTCTCAAATGAGCTTTTAAGACCTTTAAGTTCTTTCATAGTGACCTGCGACTTATCAGGATCATCCCAGAAACCGGGAGCTTCCATACTCGCTTCCAGTTCCTGAATCCTTTTCTGCTTATTGTCAAGGTCGAGAGAGACTTTTATCTGCTCCATCGGTTTAGCAAAACCTGCTATCTTTAATCTGTACTGATCTAATTCTACCAAGACCGCACCCCTTTATGCCTTTCTACCACAACAGTTCTTATACTTTAATCCACTTCCACATGGGCATGGATCATTAGGATATACCTTCTTCTCTGTACGCTTAACACTTGTCTTAGTTGCAGAATCATCCTTATTAGTTCCTGTAACTTTAGCAACCTGCTCACGCTCTACCTTCTGCTCTACCTGAATATGCATAAGAAGTCTTACTGTATCTTCTGTGATACCCCGTGACATCTCATCGAACATATCATATCCCATCATCTTGTATGCAACAACTGGATCTCTCTGTCCATATGCCTGAAGACCGATACCCTGCTTTAACTGATCCATGTCATCGATATGATCCATCCACTTACGGTCAATTACCTTAAGTAATACCACTCGCTCGATTTCTCTTATCTGCTCTGGATCTGGGAATAAAGCTTCCTTCTCCTCGTAAAGCTTAACTGCCTTCTCCTTCAATGAGTGAATAAGCTCATTCTTATTCTTAACAGAATCGTCTAACTTTACAGGCTCGATTGGAATAGTAGGAAGAAGCAGCTCATTAAGCTCATCATAATCCCACTCTGTTGAGTCCTTATCATCATTAATACATCTGTTAACTGTGTTCTCAACAAAGTCTGTTACCATCTTGATAATAGACTTTCTCATGCTCTCGCCATTAAGGACTCTGTTTCTCTCAGCGTAGATAATCTCACGCTGCTCGTTCATAACCTGGTCATACTGAAGTAAGTGGCTTCTTATACCATAGTTATTAGTCTCTATCTTCTTCTGTGCTCCTTCAATAGCACTGCTTAACATCTTATGCTCAATTCTCTCATACTCATCAATGTTAAGTGCATTAAATACATTGATAAGTCTCTCCTGAGCGAACAGCTTCATAAGGTCATCCTCAAGAGATATATAGAATCTTGATTCACCTGGGTCACCCTGACGACCAGCACGACCACGGAGCTGGTTATCAATACGACGGCTCTCATGTCTTTCTGTACCGATTATCTTAAGACCGCCAACAGCTCTTGCTTCCTCATCAAGCTTGATATCTGTACCTCTACCAGCCATGTTAGTAGCGATAGTAACTGCGCCATGCTTACCAGCCTGAGCAACAATCTCAGCTTCCTTCTCATGGAACTTGGCATTCAGTACGTTATGAGGAATACCTTCTTTTCTTAACATCTCACTTAAAAGTTCTGATGTCTCAATTGTTATAGTACCGACAAGCACTGGCTGTCCCTTCTCATATGACTCCTTAACAGAATCAATTACAGCTTTGAACTTACCACGCTTTGTCTTATAAACTGCATCATTATAATCAATTCTTGCAACCGGCTTATTAGTAGGAACTTCAACAACGTCCATGTTATATATCTCACGGAACTCCTTCTCCTCTGTTAAAGCTGTACCTGTCATACCAGCCTTCTTCTCAAACTTATTGAAGAAATTCTGGAATGTGATTGTTGCAAGAGTCTTACTCTCTCTCTTAACCTTAACATGCTCTTTAGCTTCGATAGCCTGATGAAGTCCGTCAGAATATCTTCTACCTGGCATGATACGGCCTGTAAACTCATCTACAATAAGAATCTCGTCATCTTTAACTACATAATCTCTGTCTCTGAACATAAGATTATGCGCTCTTAATGCAAGTATGATATTATGCTGTATCTCTAAGTTCTCAGGGTCAGCATAGTTATCTATATGGAAGAACTGCTCTACCTTGTGGATACCCTGCTCAGTAAGATTGACAACCTTGTCCTTCTCGTTAACAACAAAGTCACCATCTTCCTCTATCTCTTCATTCATAAGAGCCTTTGCCTGGGTCATCTCTCCGTGGTACTCGCCTCTCTCTAACTGTCTTGCAAGTACATCGCATAACTCATAAAGCTTAGTTGATTTACCGCTCTGTCCAGAGATAATAAGAGGTGTTCTTGCCTCATCAATAAGTACTGAATCGACCTCATCAATGATACAATACTTGAGCTTACGAAGAACAAGCTGTTCCTTGTAAATCGCCATGTTATCACGAAGATAGTCAAATCCAAGTTCGTTATTAGTTACATATGTAATGTCACATGCGTACGCTGCTCTTCTCTCTTCTGGTGTAAGGTCATTGAGTACGACACCAACTGTAAGTCCGAGGAACTGATGAATCTGTCCCATCCACTCGGCATCACGCTTAGCAAGGTAATCATTAACTGTTACGATAAGGACTCCTTCCTCTGTAAGTGCATTAAGATATGCAGGAAGTGTAGATACAAGAGTTTTACCTTCACCTGTTCTCATCTCAGCGATACGTCCCTGATGAAGAATAACACCACCAATAATCTGGACACGGTAATGTTCCATTCCAAGCACTCTCTTACCAGCCTCACGCACTACTGCGTATGCTTCTGGAAGAAGGTCATCTAATGTCTCGCCCCTCTTTAATCTATCTTTGAATTCTATTGTCTTTGCTTTAAGTTCATCATCTGTAAGCTGAGCCATAGCATCATGGTAACTCTCAACCTTATTAACAATTGGCATAATACGCTTTAATTCATGTTCGCTATGTGTGCCAAATAACTTCTGTGCTAAATTCATTACATATATCTCCTTATAAAAGCTAAAATCACTAAGTAATTGTAACACTAAACACTTATTTAGGCAAGTTTGCGGATATAAAATAAGAAACGAATACAGCGGTGGCAAACCTAGAGTTTTCCACCGCTGATAAATCTGCAATATTCAATTTAGAATTATTTAATAATTATAATTCTCCTGACAATTAATCAAGTTCTGGTTCAATAAGACCAAATGTGTTGCCTTTTCTCTTATATACTACATTAACTTCATTAGTCTCTGCATTCAGGAATACAAAGAAGTTATGTCCAAGAAGTTCCATCTGTACACATGCTTCTTCTGGAACCATAGGCTTAATGCCAAATCTCTTAGATCTGATAATCTTAATATCTTCTTCGTCATCATAATCTTTCTCAACAAACTCTGGAGCAAATTCTGCTGCATTCTGCTGCTTGTCTACAATCTTATTCTTATACTTCTTTAACTGACGCTCGATAACTTCCTCAACAAGGTCGATTGATACATACATATCGCTGCTTACCTGTTCGCTTCTTATAATGCTGCCCTTAACTGGAATAGTTACCTCAATCTTCTGTCTTTCCTTCTCAACACTTAATGTTACATTAACCTCTGTCTCTGCGGCAAAGAATCTGTCAAGTTTACCGAGTTTTTCTTCTACTGCTGTCTTTAAGCCTTCTGTTACGTCAATATTTCTTCCTGTTATTATAAAACGCATGATGTCCAACTCCTTTATTATGTATTCACGATTGTGAGGCCTGTCCTCCTTATTAGCTCCCTCACTTGATATCGTTATTATAACACAATTTACGTATTATACAAGTAAAATTCTCGCAATTTATACTTTTTTCACATAATTAACAATCAAATACCGGTGTTTTCTAACCCTTTGTCCATTAACTCATTTGTCAATAGAATTCCGCAAATTCCAACACTTGTAAACACGATTTAGGAATATGCACGAATTTTTTATATTGTATTTTTAATGTAAATCACGATTAAATGTGTGTAAAACTTTTGTGGATAATGTGTATAACTTGGTGTATAAGTAACATTTCAGATAAAATAAGCATTCTTCTTTGTGGATAACTTTTGAATAATTTGTCGTATTATGTCAAGCAATTATCTCAAAAAATACAATCTGATATGAATTTCAGCATGATGCACAAAATGAAATAAGTCAATACTTTTTCATCAAAATACCAATAAAATTGTATTGATAATTATTGCTATCAGACTTCACCCAAAAGTCTGTCAAAGCCTTGATTTATGCGGCATTAAGGGGTATCATGTGTATATAAATACACATATAGACAGCAATCAATTCTATATATAAACATCAACAATGAAATGAGGTAAATTATGAATATAATTGTCACCGGAGCATCAAGAGGCATAGGAAAAGCCATCGCAATGGCACTCGCAGACAAGGATAATAACATTCTTATCAACTGTGTGAATAATGTGGATAAGTTGGATACTGTTAATTCTATTCTAAAAGAGCATGGCTGCAACAGCATAACATATTGTGGAGACGTAAGTGATTATGATACATGTGCTGACATGATTGACACAGCTATTAAAACTTTCGGTTCTGTTGACGTACTTATCAACAACGCCGGAATATCAACTGTCGGTCTTTTTCAGGACATGAGCAGGACTGAATGGGATAAAATATGGAATACCAATATCGGTTCTGTATTTAACTGCTGCAATCTCGTTCTTCCACATATGATTAGCGCAAAATGCGGCAAGATAATCAACATATCATCTGTATGGGGAAATGTCGGTGCAAGCTGTGAAGTTGCGTACTCTGCAACCAAGGGTGCCGTCAACTCACTTACAAAAGCCCTGGCAAAAGAAGTGGCTCCAAGCAATATACAGGTTAATGCAATTGCATGTGGAGCCATAGATACTGAGATGAATAACCACCTGTCACCAGAAGACAAGGAAGCCCTTGCCGAAGAGATTCCAGCAGGCCGCTTCGGAACTCCCGAGGAAATCGGTCAGATAGTTAAGAATATAATCAATTCTCCATCCTATCTTACAGGACAGATTATAACTGTTGATGGAGGCTGGCTGTAGTAACAAGCGGTTTATCAATATTAATCACAGCCTCATAATTGCCTTCAAGCTGCAATACCTCGTCAGCAATACGTTTTTTAACTTCATTATCAGATATAGGCATATCGAATGGAACAACGCAGTCAAATATGACTTTCTTAACACCTGGGCCATCAACAAGCCTGAAATCATGCATTGTTATCCTGTCGTCTATATCTGATACAATCTTATATATCTCCTGCTTAATCTGCTTTAACTTCTCATCATCATAGATAACAGGATCCATATGGATAGATATATCTATCCCCAGTCTTTTCTTAATTCTGCTCTCAGCATGGTCTATAATATCATGTGCTGTAAGCATATCCATATCATATGGCACTTCTGCATGAAGCGAAGCAAACACTCTTCCCGGGCCATAATCATGAATTACCATATCGTGGATTCCTAATACACCACCGCCCTCTAACACAGCATCTTCTATCTGTGATACAAGCTTCTGTTCAGGTGCCTTGCCAAGAAGAGGTGCTATCGTATCCTTGGCAGCCCCAAATCCTGCATATAATACAAACAGTGCAACAACCGCGCCTGCATATCCATCAATATTATATCCTGATATATACTGCACAAACACTGATGCCAGAACGACTGTTGTTGTTATACAGTCTGAAAGGCTGTCTGTAGCCGTCGCTTTCATGGCAGCAGAATCAATCCTTTTACCAAGTGTATAGTTAAAGAATGCCATCCATGTCTTAACACATATTGAACCTACAAGAATAACAACTGAAAGTACGCTGAATACTGTCTCCTCTGGATTGATAATCCTGTCTACTGACTGCTTGAACAACTCCACTCCCATAACAATTATGGCAACCGAAACGCCAAGTCCTGCCATATATTCTATTCTGCCATGTCCATATGGATGATCCGTGTCCGCAGGCTTACCTGCCATCTTAAATCCAGCCAGTGTAATAACTGACGAACCAGCATCTGACAAATTATTAAACGCATCCGCTGATATAGAGACCGCCCCAGTTATAATTCCTGCGATAAACTTCAACACAAACAGGCATACATTACAAAATATTCCCACTGCTCCTGACAGCACGCCATACGATTCCCTGACCTTAGAATCCTTCACATTATCCGGATCCTTAATAAATATCTTAACCAGCCATCCAATCATAAAAATCCCCCATTCCACTAAAAAACTAATCTGTCATATTTAATATAATAGCACATCTTAATCTATATTAAAAGTAATTTTTTATTAATTTTAGTCAGCTCATTCTAACATTCGTAAGCCTCAACTACCTCCAGATACACATATCGAACACCTCTGTCAATATTTCTGTAAACCACCCATCTCTAAGTTAATTTTTACATTGAACAACCACCGGTTATAACGTATAATTAATTTAAAATTTATTGAGGAGGTATTTTATCTTGAATTTTGAATATGCTGCACCTGCAGCGGTTGACCTTAAAGATGAATGGCTCATGCGTTTCCTTGCCAGACTTGAACAGCAGAAGCTTCCAATCCACAGCGCAATCATCATGCGCCACGGTAAAATCTGCATGGAGACATACTATAAGCCATATACCGCTGACAGCCTTCATAGAATGTTCTCTGTAACTAAAAGCATGGTTTCTATGGCTATCGGACTTCTTATAAAAGAAGGAAAAATATCTTTATCAGACCATATAGTTGATTATTTTCCGGAAAAACAGCCAGAAGGTGGCGCATATCCTTATACATCAATGCTTACTATTAAGGATATGCTTGAGATGAAAACATGTCACGACAAGACTACATATAAAGCTCCCGGAGTTACAGACTGGGTAGGCTCATTCTTTACAACTAAGCCAACCCACGTTCCCGGAACAAGCTTCGCATACGATACATCATCAACACACGTTCTCGGCGCATTAGTAGAGAAATTAACAGGAATGACTCTTCTTGATTATATGCGTAAAATGTGCCTTGATGAACTTGGTTTCTCCAAAGATGCCCATGTTCTTACTGACTCCTGTGGGGTAAGTCTTGGCGGTTCTGGATTGTGTGCCACATCAAAAGACCTTCTTATACTTATGATGCTTGTAGCTGGTAACGGCAATATTAACGGCATACAGTATCTTCCAGAAGATTACATGAAAGATGCCAAAGCTAAGCACAGCGACCCGTTTGCCAATCAGGGAACATATGAAGAAATGCAGGGCTACGGCTACCAGATATGGCTCACAAGACATGGTGGCAACGTGCTGTTCGGAATGGGCGGACAGCTTGCACTATATATTCCAGACCAGGATATATATATGATTACAACTGCCGATGCGCAGGGCAGACAGGGCGGCGTCCAGCTTATCTATGATGCATTTTATGAAGAGATATATGATAAGCTTAACAACGCTTCGACATATAGAACACCTGATATAACATTGGAACAGTTTTTAAATACTAGACATATCGTGACACTTGACGGCAGCAAGACTTCTTCTTATGCCAGCAGAATTAACCACAAAGTCTATGAATGTGACGACAATGCCAGCGGATATAAGACATTTAAAATTGACATAAATGATAACGACTGCGGTTCTGTCACATATACGACTGAATCAGGAACTCATACTATACATTTTGGCATTAATAAGGGAGTAACTGGAGAATTTCCTGAATATGGATTCAGATACGTGGCTGATGCCACATGGAGAATGGACAACTATCTTCTTATAAGAGTCAACATCATAGACAGTGACGTAGGAAACCTTTACATAGGCATGAATTACAAGGATACCTATGTAACAGTTGTCCTTAAAAAAGTTCTTGAATACAAGTTAAATGAGTATTCCGGAGTGTTCAGCGGTCGCTGCGCCGAGTTAGACTAACCTAATTGCCTTAATTAGGTTAATCAACCTAATTAACCCAATCAAACTAATTTATCTAGTATGAATTTAATTCTTGCATCGTAGGAATGGTATTGTAACACCTTGTTATAGCCATTTTCTGCGATGCATTTTCTTTCGTCCTCATGCGCAAGATAATATTCTGTCTTATTTACGCAGTCAGCAAAGCTTTCATAATACACTATGTCGCTGCCATTCTCGAACAGCTCCGGTATCTCTGACTGATAATTGGTAAGCACAAATCCCTTTGCTCCGATAACGTCCCACACACGCAGTGGAATTCCGCTTCTGATATTGCATATAGTAAGATTGATATTAATATCACTGCATCTGAAAACCTTAGGCATATCCTTATAATAATCCACCGTTCCGCGGTAATTGGCACCGATTATTCTCTTGTCGTCCTTGTCCGAATATAAATCCATATCAAACTTTGAAGCAAGCATATTAAGCAGCTTTATTCTTGATATCTGTGCATGCTTGTATCCCAGAAATGTATTTTTAAATACAAGCTCAATACTTGAAAGCCCGCTCTCCGCCTGCCTGAAATCAACGAACTCAGACAGCTTTTCTAATATATCGGGTGTAAATATCCTGTCAAATACATTATCTCCGAACAAGTCCCCCTGCGCCTGAATTGCCCCGTCAAAATATCCTGAAAGATATTCAGGAAGCTTGTCATATACCTCATCATAAGAATTTTTATCATATAATCCGCCGACAAATGAGACATCTGACGAAAATCTTGACATGTCCTCTGCGCTCATATTGTCAAGCTGCCCTGAAAGCCGGGCTGCATTCACAGCAAGCGGAAGATACCATATTTTCTTAACGCCCATCGCCTTAAATGTGTAGAAGCATACCTTATCAAATACAAAACAGTAATTGCACTCGTTAAACACTGACTTGTCATACATAGTAAGCATAGGACTGTCAACTGTCCAGCTTATATATTTAATATGTAACTGTTCACATGCATTAGACACTTCTATAAAATAATTCACACTGAACACCGCATCATAACCGCCAAACATGTCCACCAGCTCTTTTGCGAGCTTGTCTTTATCCTCTGGCGTATCTGACTTTCTTGAAAAGCTGACAGCCTCCATCTGCATAACAGTATGTCCAGCTTTTTCTAATGCCTCTGTTATGTCCTCCTGATTAAATACCTTCCATCTATATAACAGTATCTTCAAATCTGCCTCCCATCAAAAAACTCCCTGACCCCATTCTGATAATCTGTCAGACTTCTTGACTTTTTAATCTTCTTAAATGCTTTTTCATGTCCCGGATTAAACTGATTAATATATATCCAGACTTCCTTCATCTTGTGCATTGCATTGACTTCACTGTCCATTATGCTTATATAATCCCTAAGCAGCCTGCAAGTAAATTTTTCAAGCGTTGCCATATCATGCTCACCCAGCAGGTCATCATGTGTTAAATCCGCTATCTGGTTAATCAGCCTCTGGTTGCCGACAAAGCCTCTTCCTATCATAACACTGTCAATATCTGGAAATTCTTCAACCAGCTTCACATAATCTTTAATCTTAAATATATCGCCATTATAACTTATTGGAACACTGCTCTCTCCCACAGCCCATCTGAATATATCCATATCAGGGCTGTTTTTGTAATAATCCGTTCTCACTCTTGGATGAATAATTATCTCACTGAGCGGGTAATCGCCATATATAGCCATAAGCAGTTTAAATTCCTCATGACTTTCCATGCCTGTGCGGGTCTTTACCGACATACGCATGTCTTTCATCTGTGGCGAGCTTAGCACTTTATCAAGAAATATATCTAATTCCCTTGGTTTCGCAAGGAATCCCGCTCCTCTGTATTTGCTCACAACTGTTCCCGATGGACAGCCAAGATTCAGATTAATTTCGCTATACCCCAGTTCTTTAAGCATGGCTGCTGCCTCACAGAATAATCCTTCATCATTAGCCATAATCTGTGGCACTGCATTGATGCCAGCGTTATGTTCAGGCGCAATATCCGCCTGCTCTCTGGTTGTGTATCCTTTGGATTTATTAGGAGAAATAAATGGGATAAAGTATTTATCAATTCTTCCTTTCCCATAATATTCTTCAAATGCATTTCTGAATACATATCCTGTAACTCCCTCCAACGGAGCCATATATATCTTCATATTTTCGTACCTTTCAAATTAGTTGTTGCTCTTGTATACAATTTATGGTAATATACGTCCGAGCGTTATTCGTGAGAAAATGCATCAGATTTTTTATTTTATTTTCTTTATATGATTGGATTGACCATATCTGGCAGTCACTTAATCATCATTAAATCTGTTGGTAAACCTATGTTTAAGGTTTCTCATCAGCCGTATCGGCGAACGTTCATTTTTTAATCAGTGTAACTTCATATTATAATATCAGGTTCAAAAGCTCATAACATATTATAGATGTAAGTTGCAACTAACACGCACAAAATGTGCAGAAATGAGGAAAAAATGACAGTAAACAAAAAATTCAACACAAAGTTCATGGTAGAACTTGCCATGATGATTGCGATTATTATCGTAATGTCTCTCACACCACTAGGTTACATTAAGCTTCCCGGTTTGACAATCACATTTCTTACTGTGCCTGTTGCAGTCGGTGCTATTATCTTAGGACCTATCGGCGGTCTTGTATGTGGTGCAACATTTGGACTTACAAGTCTTTATCAGGCAATAAGCGGTGGTTCTGCTTTCACAGCGATGTTATTCAGCATCAATCCAGCCGGTACAATTTTCTTAACTCTTGTACCAAGAATCCTTGAAGGATGGCTTACAGCTATCATCTTCAAAGCTCTTCACAACAACCTTAAGACACAGAAGATATCATATTACATAGCGAGCTTCGCATGCCCTGTATTAAACACTATTCTTTTCATGAGCTCACTCGTTGTTATATTCTATAATACTGCTTATATTCAGACATTCGTAACTAAGCTCGGTGTATCCAACCCATTCACATTCGTTGTTGCGTTCGTTGGAACACAGGGTGCAATCGAAGCTGCTGTATGCTTCGTTGTTGCAAGTATTCTCACAAGAGCATTATATAAAGTTCTTAAAACAATGTAATTATATTGTTTCGTTTCAGACAGCCATTGATTATTCCGGTAATCGATGGCTGCTTTTTTATTATATATCAAACCACGTCTGTGTTAAAAGCGGATTTTTATCTGACATGTCTTTAACAAAATCCTAATTAATTACATCAACACTGCCGATATAATACATAGCTCGGACCTATATGGGGAGCATCGCAGCTATGAATGCCTGATTAGCTGCAGAAAGGAGACTCATGCAGATTAACACTCAGACCCAGAGCTTTAGTAAAAGCTTAGCCCAGTATAAAGAGCGGCACAAGCTCACTAAAGACAACATTGATGAGACGGACTGGCGTTACATGCCTGACAAGCAATGGGACAAGCTTCTTGAAGGTGTAGACAACTACATCGATGATTTCAAGGAGAATTTAAAGCTTATGAAGGAAAAGCAGGAGAAAGCCGCTAATAAAGCTGCTGCCCAGGTTCCTTCAAGCGAACGTGCCATAGCCGCAGCCAATGCAGCTCTAAGAGCGGCAGCAAATGGTTTTGTCTCTGGTGTAGCTGTCGCTTCTGACTCTAAAGAGATTGAGGAGAGCAGTTGGACTTTTGACATGAAGACAGAGGATCAGAATGTCCTCGCAAGAGCCAAGGCTTCTAATGAAATGGCAGCAGGAGCACTCACTAAAACTCAAGAACTGCTTCTTACCGGAAGCACTTCGCAGGGCGTCAGCGAGACTTCTGATACTAAGGAAGCGGCAAGTCTCAAGGAAAACGATGACGATGTTACATGGACTATAACAGCATTTACACCTGATGGAATCATCTGTTCAGAATTCAAGAATGGTGAAAGACATGAGCTGTGGAGCATCAATTACAACAAATCTGGTGACTGCAAGAGGGTATGGGATTTCCTTGACAGATTTGACAAGGATACTGACCTTAAATTTGCAAGTAACAAGAGTTTCTGGGAAGCTTTTCTTGCCGGAAATGTAGATGAAGATTCTATTGTAAACCAGTACAATTAGGAGGATTTATGGTGAATAATATACTATCAGCTGTGAATATCAGAAAAACGATAAATAACAAAAGCAACGCAATCGACAATTTATTTGCAAAATATAAATCAGATAATAATGCGGATTCGCAGTCATCTTCTATAGACACTGCCAGTATTGGCGTAATGCTCAAAGATGCAGTTGATAGTATATTTGACCCAACCTCTGGCATGACGGAAGAACAGAAGAAAAAATTCATTGAAAAGCTTGAGAATAAGATAAAGCATGGCAAAAAGCTGACGGCTGATGAAATGCAGTATCTCAGAATAAATAATCCGATTGAATATGCCAAAATGGCAAAAGTTCAAATTCAGCGTGAAGCTCTGGAAAACAGGCTTAAATCATGCAAATCAAAGGAAGAGGCACATGATTTATATGTTGATGCAATGTCAAAAATAAGCGACAATGACCCTGCTAAAGAGGAGACAATTGCCGCTTATAATGATACATATAAAGAATTTCAAAAATCTGATGAATACAGCAGCCTTCCTAACACTAAAAAGGAAGCTGAAGAAAAAAAATAAAGATGCCAGTTATTTCTACAGCCTGGCTCACCAATTGGGAATACCATTGATTTTGCTTAGGCCATCCAGCGTAAAAAGCAACATGTGTTATAACTGCTGCTATCTCTTTCTGTGTAACGCCATGTGCCTTTGCCATTATTGTTATACCTCCTAAAACAGCTTTATTATTTATCTTATGGATATAATAAGGTGTGAACCTTACTTTAGGTCAAGGATTTTTCGTATTTATTTTATAACTTCTGGCGGCACATTTTTCACGAATTAATACATATTATCATGCATTAATGCTATAATAACTCTAATGTTACATGAGACTTTTGCACATATTAAGAGGTACTGCCATGAACGATAAATCCCAGAATTACATAAGCATAGGTGAGATGGCTAAAATGAACCAGACAACGGTTACAACACTGCGCCTGTATGACTCTATGGGACTGTTGAAGCCTTGTTATATTGATAAAAACTCTCATTATAGATACTATGACATCAAGCAGAATGCGCGGTTTGACATGATTCAGTACATGAAAGAGCTTGGCATGGAACTTCGTGAGATTAAAGATGTATTCGACCAGCGTGACCTTAATCTTATTGAAGACTTTCTGCGCAAGAAAAAGGAACAAGCCAGACAGCAGCTTATTGACATAAGGCTTAAAATTGCTGCCATTGACCGAACCATTGATGATATTGAGCGGTACCGCAAGTCTCCACCTGCTGGCACTATCACGCTTGAATATATCCACAAAAGAAAAATCTATGCTTTTCATGTTGATACAAATTTCTACGATTACAATATAGATACGTATGAGCTCATTCTTAAAAAGCTGAAGAATAATCTGAAAGAATTTAACATACCAACTATATATTACTGCAATGCAGGAACAATAATGTCGCAGAAATATTTTGAAGAACAGCATTTTTACTCTGATGAAATCTTCATATTCGCCGATGATGAATTTCCGGTCAATAATAATGTACGTGAACTTGACAGCGGCATGTATGCGTGCATTTACACAGAATCTTTTGATGATGAACATGTATATGCAGCTAAGCTTCTAGACTACTGCCATTCAAACCATCTGACAATATGTGGAGATTATATTTGTGAGGAAATTAATGAAATGAACATTTTTGACAGCCAGAAACGCTCGATGTATCTTCGCTTGCAGGTTCCTGTCGAGATTAATCGTTAAAATTTATTATAAAAATGTATTGACTCTAATCTTACATAAGGCTCTATACTAAACTTAGCTTGATAAATATTAACATTCTTTTTTGAAAGGAGTTTTTATTATGGAGAAAATTAAAGTAGTTCAGTATGGATGCGGTAAAATGAGTAAATACACATTAAGATATCTATACGAGACAGGTTGCCAGATTGTAGGTGCAATCGATTGTAACCCTGCTATCGTAGGCATGGATGTCGGTGATTATGCCGGACTTGGTGTAAAGACTGGTGTTCTTATCAGTGACAATGCTGATGAGGTTCTTGACAACACAGACCCTGACATTGCAGTTGTAACACTTTTCAGCCTTGCAAGCGACTGCTTCCCTCACTATATGAAATGTTTAAGCCGTGGAATAAGCGTTATCACTACATGCGAGGAGGCTACTTACTGCTGGACAACTGACCCTGTCCATGCGAATATCCTTGATGTAACTGCCAAGAAGAATGGCTGTACATTCGTAGGAAGTGGTATGGAGGATATCTTCTGGGTTAACATGGTCGGAATGATTGCCGGCGGATGCCATAAGATTACTAAGATTGAGGGTGCTGTAAGCTACAATGTAGAGGATTATGGTCTTGCCCTTGCCAATGCTCACGGTGTAGGTCTTACACCTGATGAATTTGAGAAGCAGATTGCTCATCCTGAAGAAATCGAACCTTCATATGTATGGAATTCTAATGAAGCCCTTGCATCTAAGATGGGCTGGACAATCAAGAGCCAGACTCAGAAATGTGTTCCATATTTCCACGATTCTGACCTCTATTCATCTACAATGAATGCTACTATTCCTAAGGGAAATTGTATTGGAATGGCTGCTGTTGTCACAACTGAGACTTTCCAGGGACCTATCATTGAAACCCAGTGTATAGGCAAGGTTTATGGTCCTGATGATGGAGATATGTGTGACTGGAAGATAACTGGTGAGCCAGATACTGAATTCCATGTTGTAAAGCCTGCTACTGTTGAGCATACATGTGCTACTATTGTCAACAGAATCCCTGCTGTTCTCCGTGCACCAGCCGGACTTGTCACAATGGATCAGCTTGAGGAGATTGCTTTTCCAACATATCCTATGGAGAATTATCTGTAATTAATAATATGCTATAATTATCAATATGAAATATCCCGAATAAGAGCCATTCTTCTTATTCGGGATATTTTGCTGATTTTGTTGATTGCCAGTTTAAAATATTTTATAATCTGATTAAGTTCAAGGAGCACATCATGAAAATCAACAGATCAGCCCTCATCTGCATTGCAGTTATCATCACTGTATACGCCATTATGCAATGCTTTGGAATTACATGTCCAATTAAATACATCACTGGCATATCCTGTGCTGGATGCGGAATGACCAGAGCATGGCTCTCATTGCTGCACTTTGATGTCAAAGCTGCATTTATATACCATCCTCTTTTTTTCATGCCACCTGTTGCACTGGTATTGTATATATGCAAAGCAAAATTAAGTAAAAAAGTATACTACTTCTGCTGGGGAATTATTATCGCCGCATTTATAATTGTATACTTATACAGAATGATATGGGTGCATGATGATATCGTTGTATTTGAGCCTTGGAACAATATCATCACACGCACATTTACTTTATTACGCCACATGCTATCTTAGTGCCAGAATCACCTGATGGCTGCGAATAAAAATCATCTGGCTTTAGATGAATAATCACTGTTTTTCCTACTATATCGCATACACAGAAACGATTAGTCAAACATACCGAAAATGCATACCCGTCATTGCCAAATAATGGAGGCATGTCACCTGCATGATACGGATGTGTACAATCCTCAGGATTATAATGTGTCATTGAATCAGCAAATGCATCCTGCATATTTCCTGAGCATGAAATACCGCTATGAATATGATAGCCGAATACTGGATTTGCACATACATTATCAGATTGTGGCAATCCTCTAATCTCCGTCACAACTAATACTCCGATTTCTGTCTGATAGAACCTCACCATCCCAGAAATCGCTGGATACTGCTCACTCCCCACAATATCTGCCGTAGCATCAGAATTTCTCCCCAACACATGATACAGATTCAATCTTTTTGTCCCACAACAATTCATTCCAGACATAGATTACCTGCTAATATAATGATTTAGATTATAATATTAGAATTGATAGCATTATGTGAATTTTTGATACAGGCTATCTGTTAAACCCCCCTTGTATACTTCTACACTGTAAACGATATCCATGAATCCTGACAATACTTACTATAAGCAATGCCAATACTACAATATAAATAATCAGGCTCATCATTACCGTGTCAGGAACTTTAAAATTAACAAATGCTATAATCAAGGCAAACACAATGTCGGCAGCAGCTATAAAATACCATTTATGTATATTCCGTTTATAATCTTTAATAAGTTCATTACTATTCATTCCCTTATCATTATAACCAGCATCAAGTTTATAAATGTTAATTGGCATTCTCTCATCATTCATTACTAATCCCTCCGCAAAAAACAACTGCTTAGTTACATATATATTATACATTATTAATTTGTCACTTTCTTTATAAAAAATATCACTTTACAATTAGAATTTAAGATATTATGCTATTTTTATATTTAATATCATTAGAAAGAAGTAAAATGCATGCCAAGACCTATAAAAGACGGTAATAATTTTAAAATAAACAGAAGTATCATTTATAACGGAAAAGATATTAATTTTCATATGCCATCAATGAGTGCATGTATAAAACATTATGAGATTGGTTTTCAGATATCTGGCAGTCATCATGTATACTCAACTGATGGAGAGTGGGATATTCTAAGAGGATATGTTGGAACAATGCCTCTTGGATTACATCACCAGACCTTTTATACCAGCAACGAAACGCATAACAGCATACTTATTAAATATTCATTTGATATAGCTGATTATATAAAGTCAGAAATATCTGCTGTTGCATTTAACAGATTCTACGCTGAAAAATACCACATTCTGAATCAGGAAGACCAGCAAGTTGTCCAGAATATTTTTGAAAAGATGCTGACTGAGTATAATATTAATTCACAATACTCAGATTCTAAATTAAAGGCATTGCTTACATACTTAATTATATTTATTATTGAGCATGAGTTATCTCATGATATAAACGGCAGCCATGGCAAGAAAATAAACAAAAATATCAATGATGTTATGAGATATATAGACTCTAATTATATGACTGATATAAATGTGGATAATATTTGTAAATTATTTAGCTTTTCCAGCTCTCATTTTTCAAGGCTGTTCAAACAAAATACAGGAGAAGCTTTTTCAAGATATTTAACTAAGGTAAGATTAGAACAGGCTGTAGTTTTACTATCAACTACTGACAAATCAATTGATGAAATTGCATATGAATGTGGATTTAATAGTACAAGCTACTTTAGTTATTCATTTAAAAAGGAATTCCTTGTTTCACCACTTAAGTATAAGATGCGTACAAACAACAAATAAGCCCATACAATCCCAGCGTTATGAATCACTTTTGCAAAAATTTATGCTATCGTGTATCAAGGAGCCATCTTGCTATATCAAAAATAAGAATTCCTTCATACTTATACATTTCATGATGAGCCCGCGCAATGATAATTTTCGTATATGCATCTTTAATTGCTAATTCAAATTCGTAATATATAGAGTGAAGAGTATACAACTCTTTGCTCTTTTATTTTATGATGAAGGTGATTGGCCTACGAAATTTCAAATTGGGACACCACGCCCGGAGAAAAATGTGTTAGCCAGCCTTCATTATTCTGCATTCGATTCAGCAAGTTGGGACCTGTGCTCCCGTTTAACCAACGAATATGAATGGATTCTGAAGAGCTGTATCCAATCAAAATACTATAAGTTAAAGGAGGTACCTTTATGATTGCTGTTGGTATTGATGTTTCCAAGTCAAAGAGTACGGTTGCCATTCTAAACTCTGATGGCAGCCTACGAATCAAGCCTTATGACATGAAACACAATCACCCTGAAATGAATGCACTTATTAACTATCTAAATGAACTGGATGAACCCATCATCATCTTGATGGAGTATACAGGGCACTATCACTATCCAGTTCTTAAGAAACTTACTGATGACCATTTTCCTGTCTGTTTAGTAAATCCGTATCAGATGAAAAAATATGGTGATACGGAGTTGCGTCGTAGTAAGACTGACAAAAAAGATGCTATCAGAATCGCTACTTATGCTTTGGAAAAATCTTATCAGTTAGTTCCGTATTCTGTTGATGACCAAAAGTATGTTGACTTAAAAATGTTATCCAGACAATACAGTCAAAGAATGTCTACACTCACTATCAACAAAGTATATTTAGCAAATTTGCTAGATCAAACCATGCCGGGAATCACATCCATTCTCCCACTAAGGAGCAGAGACCCTGAAACCAGCCTCAGTATGATGTTTATCAAAAAATACAAGTCCTTTGATTACATCTGCAAAATGGGAAAATCTCGATTCCTTGACAGTTACTCTCGCCTGGTCAAGAAATCACGTAATCGAAATGCTTCGCACCTTGGTCTTGCCATCTATGAACTAGCCACCAGCAGTATCACTACCAATGGCGAAAACGAATATACTGTGTTAGCACAAACCCAATGCATTGACCTTGTTGCAGAAGCTCAACGTTCAGCCGATTGCATCATCGCACAAATGCAGACAATTGCCGAAACCTTACCTGAATATAAAATACTTCGAAATATGCCCGGTGTTGGTGAACGTCTTGGTCCACTTATTCTGGCTGAAATCGGTAATGTCAGACGTTTTCACAGTGGAAAAGCTTTAAATGCTTATGCCGGAAACGATGCCCCACCATATCAGTCAGGAAATTTTGAAAGCCACAATCGACACATATCAAAACGTGGGAATGCGGCTCTCAGAAAATACTGTTTTGAGGTTATGCAGGCTCTCAAACTGATAAAACCTCAAGATGATCCTGTATATCTTTTTCTGCTAAAAAAAGAACAGGAAGGGAAACATTTCAACGTTGCCAAAATGGCTGCCGTGAATAAGTTCCTTAGAATTTACTATGCCAGAGTAATGGAACTCGAACAGTAAATCTGATTACATTATTATATATTTTTCAAAAATCTACAATAGGTAGGTTTATTAAAGTTACCCATTTTTAGGAGTAAAAGTTTTCTCAAAAACTTTTAAAAATTACTTGACTTACATTAGCAAGATTTATTACATAGTTGTACTTCATCAATGAAAATAAGATTGTGAGCTTTTTATAGTTTCACATTTATTCCCATTTTTTAAAATATTTTCATATTGTGGTAATAGTTTTCTAGATTCCGAACAAATCTGTTCATGCTCCCTACCTTAACTCTTTCTATTTAATGAGTTTTTTCTCCATGCAATAATGATACACTCCGTCTTCTTCAACTGATTTACATATGGCATCTGCTCTTGCTTTGACTTCATCTATGGCATTCCCCATAGCCACACCTGTACCAACTGCTTCTAACATCTCTATATCATTTCTACCATCTCCAAAAGCAATCGCCTCATCTTTCGATAATCCATAATAACTAAGCACTGCATTTACAGCATTTCCCTTGCCACAATTTGATGGAATAATATCTGCTGCTTTATCCCACCATGCAGTTATCTGAGTATTTTTAGTTCCTTGCAGTATCTGGGTGTATTCTTCTTTTCTGCACGAACACATAATCTGATAAATATCTTCTTTACATAACTCATCAAAATTATCTGCAATTGTTAATGTTTCATTTCCAAATTTAAAGTACTCTTCCAGATGCTCATCTGTACCATTAGTAACAATAAAATGCTCATTGCTGATAGCAGCTGCTCTGTTCATTTTGTTAAGATTTTGAATTATTTGATGTTTATCATCATTATTCAAGGGGTTCCTGAAAATAATCTTTTTTCCAGCCATTACATATGAACCATTAAATGTAAGCAGCACATCAAATGTAATATCTTTAAATTCAGGAATTGAAAGATAACCTCTGCCAGTTGCCATACAAAGCAATATCCCATTCTGGCGAAGAGAATTTAATGCTTTAACTGTTTTATCTGTCAGCTCTTTATTCCCCATTTTTAACAATGTTCCATCTATATCGAAAAATGCTATTTTTATCATATGAAGCTCCCATCTGTTGTTTTTTATAGTAATTGATTATATCATTATGTCTATATTAAGTCACTAGAAATATCACGCCATCCTGTACTCTTTTGACTTTACTAAAGAATTCACCTCTGCAGTCATACATTATTCAATGCTTGAATACATTTTTGCTACATTTTAGCGCGAACGCATCATTTTGTGTGTATTATTATATAATTATAGCTATATTACATTTAAATAAAAATTGCTGAAATGGTCAAAAAGATTATTATCTCTTTGAGAACTAAAACTAACGTTTTGAGAGCGTGAAAAGCCCATAAATTGGGGATTTGTATCTGGTAGTGTTACATATCTGTTGTATGCGTAGCACCACCCACAGATTTTCGCAACTACCTTGTCTATTACTTTTAAACCAACATAAAAACAACTATAATAAATTCAATATATCCTGTTCACTCCAATACTCATTAGGATATATTGAAAGGTCTTCTTTATGCTTGCGAATAATCCTTTGAGGAGTATCGGTGTTGTCATACACATGCATAATGTCACATATATCGATTAACTTTTTAATATTATTAATTGATTTATAATATCTATCTATCACTTTTGATTTCTCTACGTCATGTCCTCCGGCAGCAACCCTTGATTTTATTCTTGCTATATTAATCTGAGGATCTATTGTAAGAACAAATACACACTTAATAAAGTATCCTTCTTTTTTAGCTTTTCTTAATATTTCCAGCTTGTAGTCTGATGACAATACTGTTTCAAATGTAAAATCCTCTTTCTTTTTAATAGACTCATATCGCATTTTATCAGCAAGAATTGCAGCTTCCATATTATCCATTCCAGTAGATGCAACTATATCATCCGCATTAGTGTATTTACCAACCTTTTCAAAAAAAGCTGTTATTGTACTCTTTCCTGATCCATTAGGGCCTGCTAAGACAAGTACCATTGGCTTTCTATTCTGCATATTTTCTATCTCCATTTGCATATTCGATATATGCAGCCTTCTTTTCTTTATCATAACCTGCTATCGGTTTTTTACAGATTTTAGCCTTATTTATCGCTGCCTTAACTGCTTCAACTGCCCTTCTATCCATCTCACTATCAGATGTGCTAAGTATTTCTTTCTCTTCTTTACGAGATACAACTTTTATTACCCTTCCATTTTTTGTGCTCACTGTTGTCATGAAAAACATCCCTTTCTAAAATAGATATAGCATAATTATTATATGGTTAAAACAACAATATTCTTCTTTATTTATTGTACCACAGTTCTTACAAAAAAACACCCCAGGACAAAAAGTCCTGGGGTGTAATATACTTTTCTGAAACATCGTAAGACGCACTGAATTGTTGAAATATTATCTCTTTGAGAACGATTTGTAGAACATGAAAATCCCATGAATTGAGGATTTGTGTCTGGTAGTGTAACATATGTGTTGTATGCGCAGCACTACCCACATATTCCCAGAACTGCTCATTACTTTAACATAATCACATTTTGCTCATCGCATAAATGTTCTTTGATTTCTTTACATCTTCCTGCATTTTTAAATATACTTGCTGGATAAGCATCTGGATATAATTTATTTTTCACTATGACAATCAAATCAATATATTTAATAACAAGTTCTTTAATAATATTTTCATCAATGTCAATATATTTTTCATCGAATGTATATTCTTTTCTAAGTTCTTCAAAAATCATATGTAACAAAAACCTATTTCCATGAACAGATATTAATTTTTTTATACCATTTACTTCGCTTTGATATGCACCATTTATTTTATCAAACATTCTGCTTACTTTGATTGTATTCCATATTAAATATGAATTAGTTGAGGGATTAAAAATTGTTTTATATGGTGCCTTAGAAATATCTTCAAAAATACTACCTACAGCTCTCTTAATTAACGTCACTAAAGATACCTCTGAATTATAGCACCCTATTGCTACAACAGCTTCATCTATATTACATATTTTATCACCAGCACTTGAATCCCCATCTTTAAACACATATTCTATCCCATCCATCATTAAATCCTTTCTATATTTTTCTTGTAGTGGATCCATAGATGCAAATGCCTTATTCTCTATCTTGTTTTGTGTATTAGATAATTTTGTGACAGTATTTCCAAAAT
>URGC01000021.1 GCA_900547255.1 uncultured Eubacterium sp.
TCCACGATGGTATAATCTATTCGGTTAAAAATAAACCAGAAGAAAATGTATAAAGCTTATAAGGAGGCGAATTGTATGGACAGTTGTGATAGTCAGAGTCGAATTACATACAGCGATGGATTTAAGAGACCTGGATTATTTTCAAGTGTCTGTAGATAGCCATATTGTAAAATATAATATTTAAGCCTTATTCCATCGCTCAGAAATGTCACAACATCAGTGTTTGTGTAGCATTTTTGCTACGATGGATTTTTTGCGCCCTTTTTGGGGCAGAATGGAGGCTTAGAATGAGAAATGAAGTATTAAAAGAACCAAAGTTCGTAGAGCAGATTGTTGAGATAATAAGAAGCGGGTATGGCAAAGACGAGCTTTTAGAGAGATTGAGCGATTATCATGAGAATGATATTGCACAGAGTCTTGAATACCTTACTAAAGATGAGCGTGTGGCACTGTATAATACTCTGGGTATGGAGTGGGTGTCAGGAATTATCCCATATATAGAGAATCCAGAGGAATACATTGATGAATTGGGAGTTGATAAGCTCGCAGCAGTTATCAATGAGCTGGATTCCGATGATGCGGTAGATTTATTGGAAAATATTGACGAGAGCGTCAAAGATAAGATTTGTCCAATTCTTGATGAAGATATCAAAGCAGACATCAAGCTTATCAATTCCTATAATGAGGATGAAATCGGTAGTCTTATTACAACTAATTATATATGCATATCGAAAGATTTGAATATCCGTCAGGCGATGCATGAGCTTGTTAAACAGGCAGGAGACAATGACAATATATCTACAATCTATGTGGTTGATAATAATGGTAAATACTGTGGTGCAATTGACCTGAAGGATTTGATTATTGCCAGGGAACATGATGACCTTGATTCGCTGATTAGTTACTCATATCCATATCTTGCTGACCATGAGGATATATCTGAGAGTATAGAGAAGATAAAAGATTATGCCGAGGATTCTCTTCCAGTATTGAACGATAACAAAGAGATAGTAGGTATCATAACAGCGCAGGATGTAGTAGAGGCTGTGGATGATGAGATGGGTGAGGATTATGCCAAACTGGCTGGTCTGACCGCCGAGGAGGATTTGCGCGAGACAACTAAAGAGAGCATGAAGAAACGTCTGCCCTGGCTTGTTATCCTGCTGTTCCTCGGAATGGCTGTTTCAACTGTAGTAGGAGCATTTGAGGGAGTTGTTGCGGTACTTCCTATAGTTATATGCTTCCAGTCACTTATACTTGATATGGCTGGAAATGTTGGAACACAGTCATTAGCTGTGACAATCAGAGTGCTTATGGATGATGAGCTTAGCGCAAAAGACAAGCTGACACTTGTATTAAAGGAGATGAAGGTTGGCTTTGGCAACGGAATGCTTCTCGGAGTAATAACATTTGTGCTGCTTGGCGGCTATATAGCACTGTTTAAAGGCTATTCAATTGACAAGGCACTGTTGATATCAGGATGTGTTGCTGTATCACTTCTCTTATCAATGATTATATCAAGCCTTGTGGGAACTCTGGTTCCACTGTTTTTCAATAAGATTAAGGTTGACCCTGCGGTAGCATCCGGCCCACTTATAACAACAGTTAATGACCTTGTTGCAGTTGTCACTTATTATGGACTCGCATGGGTATTGCTCATACAGATTATGAATATAACAATGAATTAACAATTTGTTTACTGGTGATTATTATATCTGATTTGTGCAATAATAGTAGGTGTGGAAGACAGGAGGCAGTGTAGGGTGGATAATACGAAATTAAATAATGATGTTACTGAAAAGATTAAATCATATCTTAAAAGACTTGGTGAGGGAGAGGAATTGGAAGCAGTGAGGGCTGATTTTGTGAAGGAGTTCAGCGAGGTTGACCCTGCACAGATAATGGAAGCGGAACAGCAGCTTATCAAAGAGGGTACTTCGATTAATGAGGTGCAGAAGTTGTGTGATGTCCATGCAGCGTTGTTTCACGGAACTACGATTCAGGAGAAGATTATCAATGCAGAGAGGGCGGCGGCAGAGTCTATACGTTCCAGGAAAGAAACGCTCACAGCAAAGCTTATCAATATACCTAATCATCCGCTCAATACATTTACAAGAGAAAATGAGCAGCTAAAAAAGATTATTTCAAGATGCAGGGAGACACAGGATAAGACTGATAATCCGCTGATGAATGAATTGAGGCAGATATCAATTCATTATGCCAAGAAAGGGGATCTGCTGTACCCACATCTCGCTGTGCAGTATGGAGTTACAGGCCCTTCTAATGTGATGTGGACAGTGGATGACGAGATTCGTGATGAGGTTAATGCGCTTGCAAAAGCTGAAAAGAGAGATTCAGCATGGAATGAGCGTTTTACAGCAGTACTTACCAGAGCGGAAGAGATGATTTATAAAGAGAATAATATTCTTTTTCCTAACTGTGCTGTTAATTTTACAGATGAAGAGTGGTATGGAGTATATTATGATTCCAAGGATTATGCGGAGTGTTTCGCTGTTGATAATGGTAAATGGGATGAGGCAGAAAGCTACAGGGATGAATACAACAGAAAGCGAAATCTGGCTGACAGTACCCCTGTTAGTGACAATGGAGAAATTGTGCTTGCGGGAGGACATTTTACGCTTGAACAGCTTACAGCGGTGCTCAATACAATTCCTATAGAGATTACATTTGTAGATGATAATGATACTAATGTATTCTTTAATGAAGGCCCGAAGGTGTTCAAACGGCCGGGAATGGCTTTGGGAAGAAAGGTGTATTCTTGTCATCCTCCTAAAATCGAGAAACAGGTAAGAAGAATTATTCAGGAATTCAAGGATGGAACTCTTGATGAGGTGCCTATATGGATGAACAAGAATGGAACAACATTTCTTGTGAAATATATGGCGATAAGGGATAAAAATGGCAAATACCTTGGCACAATGGAACTTGTACAGGACATGGAATTTGCTAGAAAATATTTTGAATAATGCTGCGCCGGAGCAGTATGGGTTTGGACAGTCGGACATTAGAACTGATATATATGGTCTTGGAGCGGCAATATCGTCTATTGTATATCGGCTGCACTGTGGTATGGCAATTACCTTAATATCAGGGATAAATTCCAAGGCATGGGTAATAAAAAATTGAGGTTGGCTGAATATATATAAAAGCTGCAAGAAAATCCGAATTTCAAGGAATTGTTGGATTTTTTTGCAGCTTTTTTGATATAAAGAAAAATTGCGGGTTTAGCGAAGTGTAAAACAACGCTTTTTGGATTTTTTAAGATAAATTTGTCAAAAAATCCAATTTTAAAATAGCATCGTTCTACCAGAAAATCTCCCTGTAAGAATACTCGCCCCTATAGTTAGAAGCATTGTAATCAGGATATTTGAAAGGCTTGTATACATCCTGTTTAGGGTTATCGTCCTGAGTGTATATGTACATATTGTTATAATCCCATGTGACGATTTCATCCCTTGCATCACCGAGAATATTGACGGCTTCCGCGCAGAAAGTAGGGTGGCCGTCGTCAGGGAAACGTACAACCTGGATTCCATTGCCATCAATCATGCCGCCGCGTTCAACATCGGCATTAAGAAGAATGAAATCCTGTCCGTCACCAGTCCAGTTGACAGGTGTAAGAAGATTGCCATTCAGCTCATTCTCCATTTCCCATAAAGCATTGCCTTCGCTGTCATAGAAGTAGATAATGCCCTGATGTCCCCAGAAATTAACTACAACCATCTCATAGCCTTCCTTGTCAGGAAGATAGTTTGCAAGACTAACACGCTGAGCATGTCCGATTCCGTCTTTTTTGAGCAGATTACCCTCAAAATCACTTATAATAAAGCCCTCTTTACCAGCAACACATGCGAAGAAACATTTACCCTTGTTAGGACCTGTTGCAAATTTTCCCGGAACAATCTCATCAATGTGGTCTTCCATAATTGGCATTGTCCACATTTTGTTTCCGTGGCAGTCAAGCATGTTATAACCAACGAGAAGCTCATCATGTCCGTCACCATTGATGTCAATTGCATATGGAAAATGTCCTGTGTTCTTATCACTCTGGAAATGCCACATAACCTCAAGGTCATCATTTAATGCATAAACCCTGCAATATCTGTCTTTGATAAGAATATCGCGAGGCTTGTCGAGTCCCCTGAAATTGCAGATTCTCATTCCGTCAGGATTGATTCTGTCAAATGCGTAGATTTTATCAGGCACACCGATAATTGTTCCGTCTTCCTCAGGTGTTGAAAAAGGTGTTTTGGCACGTTTCTTGACTTCACCAGTAGCACCATCGAGAATAAGAATTTCAAAATTCTTGGCAGTGATTACCTCTTCACGTCCATCGCCATCTATATCATATATCTGCATAGGCATATCAGCAGAAATGTTGCCTATTTCAGTGTTGTCAGTAGGCTCTCCATGCTGCCAGAGAATATTGCCGTCAAGGTCGAATGCAGTGAGACAACTGATTGTGCCGTATGCATCACGGTTTACACGTTTCTGGCATTGCGCGATTACCATCTGATACTCGTCATTGCCAAGAAGGTGTCCAAAACGCAACTGTCTTCCAGAACCGCAGCCCTTCAAATCAATCTTTTTGACAAGCTTCATCTTAGGATAGCGTTCCTGCGCCTCTTTGCAGGCAGTATTATAGGCTTCTCTTGCTGCATCAATTTCCTTGGCAGTTGATTCATCTGTGGTTACTTTCACATATCCAAACTGAGTCGGGATAGTTGCAGTTATGGCGATTTTGCCGCCCTGAGCGGCATATGAAGTGTCAGTATCAAAATAAATCTTGCCATCAACACTGCACACAACATGAGTTCCTGATATTTTGACATTCATTACATAAGTGTCATCACAATTGTAATCAAATGGAACGCTCTCAATTACCTCAACATCTTCTTTGTGTCTGTATTCAAGTCTTAATTCGTGTTCCTCAAATACAAGAACCAGAAGATTAGCTGAATTCTGGCAGCAGAAGCCGATTCCGGCAGTACCCCATTTGGTAGTGAACATTCTGATAGAAGCGGTCATCTCATAATCTTTCCAGAATCTGTCGCCGCTTGTGAGCATAGGAAATGTTCTGTGAGGCTTATCATTGCGGATTCGCATCTGTTCCATGAAATGTGCACCATTGTATTCTGTTATAATCCATGATGCGCCCTGACCATTATATGTGTGGTTGCACACAGGGTCGTACCATCTGCCGTAATATCCCGGATAATGTATGAAATGATATTCGCCCGTTGCACAGTGGTTTTTATCAAAAGGAAAATCTCCGATAGGGAAATCTTTAAAATCTTCATCAAGTAAATTAATCTGAGCCATAAAATTCCTCCTTGTATATACAAATCTAGTGTATAAGCATTTCACTAGATGATGAATTGATGATGCCAGGGTAAAAGCTTTTTTGTCTGTACAGAAAAGCTTTTGTACATATCCCCCTGACATAGCTTAATTATAGAAAAATAAGAAGAAAATTAATACTGATTTTTTATTTAAAATAATACAAACCTTAGAAATAATCAGTGCTTTTTCTTGTATATAACATACACTGCGCCAGCAGCTACATCATCACTTCCAAGTGTGGAGATTACAAATGTATCATATGACCCTACAAGAGAGCTCTATAAGGAGTACAACACAATATTTGCGTGTGATTGGGGGATTACGGTATAATTGCAACATAATTTGAATTTTTGAATTTTGAGTTTTGGAGGATGAGATTATGAGAGATATAAGTATACGTACAGCGGAACCGGAGGATGCGAAGGAATTGCTTGATATATATTCATATTATGTGGAGAAAACGGCTATTACTTATGAATATGACGTGCCGGGGATTGAAGAATTTAGAGAGAGAATTAAGGATACGCTTGAAAAGTATCCTTATATTGTGGCAGTAGAGAATATTTGTGATGAAGATGGTGCAGAAAATGTTCTTGATAAGGATTCGCACAAGGGCAGAATTGTCGGATATGCTTATGCGGGATGCTTTAAATCAAGGGCGGCATATGACTGGAGCGTGGAGACAAGCATATATGTTGACAAAGATGCAAGAAAGATGGGCATAGGAAAAATGCTTTATGCGGAGCTTGAAAAACTACTTAAAGCCATGAATATTCTTAACGTAAATGCCTGCATTGCATACACAGAGGTTGAGGATGAGTATCTTACTAACGCAAGCGTAAGCTTTCATGAAAAAGAAGGCTACAGCAAGGTAGGAATATTCCACAAATGCGCCTATAAATTTGGAAGATGGTATGACATGATATGGATGGAGAAGTTTATTGGAGAGCATTTGGCTGAGCAGCCAGATGTTGTGTGGGGTGGAAAATAAATTTGGATTATTGGAAGCGTAGGATAAATCATGGGAAATGAATCAGGAGAATGGATTATGTATGGTGTTGATGTAAGGAAAACTGCGCCCGCACGGCGATTCTCGCTACAGTAGATTGCTCTATAATGATATAATTGATACGATTGAAGCAACCTAAGAAAAGGAGGCGGGTATCATGAACAAAGAAAAAACTGGTGAGCTTATAAGAGAAGCCAGAATAAAAAAGAATTATACGCAAAGTGAATTAGGTGATTTGTTAGGTGTAACTAACAAGGCGGTATCCAGATGGGAGAAAGGTGAAAGTTTTCCAGACGTAGGTGTGCTGGAAAATCTATCTTCTATTCTTGAACTCAAGATACAGGATATTGTGACAGGCAATGCAGAGTCAGAAGAAGATGATAAAAAAGTTATAACAGACATCATACGTTTTGCAAGAATGCAGCAGAAGCAGAAAAGCAGAGGTATATTAGGATGTGCGTTTGTTATACCTTTGGTTTTATGCTGTCTTATATCAGGGGTTGTCGGATTGACAAGTATTAATCTGAATGAGACAGGGTTCGGATTGTTATATATAATTCTTATGACAATAACATTTGGATTAATAATATATAGGTGTAAATCACAGAGTCAAGAATTATATCCAGATGAATCAAAATCTATCAAGTGCATGAAATATATTTCGGTTATATCACTTGCGTGGGGGCTGGTGGTAACATGGACGTATATTATAATGATTAGTAATGGTCATATCCCATTTGGCATGGAATTATCATCTGTAGGACCATTTCTTAATAACCAGCTTATCATCATTTTTGTAATTAATCTGGGTATAATGCTTGTACAAATGTATAGCAATGTAAAAAAAGATGCTGGCATTCAATGGAGCTGCCTGATATCCGTTGCAGCTATTTATCTTACCGCGCTGTATGGAGATATGCTGCACAGGCCTACGTCAATTGAAGAAGTGTATAGAATACTTGCGGTTAGAAGCATTATCGTTATAGTTGAATTACTGGCTGCGATTGTTTTGTACAGACTGGATAAAAAAGAGCATTAGTATAACAAGAATTGGAGGAACAACATATGGAATGGGTCGCTGATTATCAGTTATCCGCAATCTCCTTTCTGTATTCACTGGGAGCTAATCCATACTTTTTCTTGAAAAGTGTGCAAAGATAATTGCCACTGCCGATGCCAATTCTGCCAGCGATTTCATTGATGGAAAGGTTACTTGCTGCAAGCAAAATCTGTGTATGCTGCAGGCGCACGTCAGTGAGGTAATCTGTGAAAGAAGCACCAGTTACATTTTTGAAAAGCCTTGAAAAATGAGATGCAGAAAGTGACACATGTGCTGCAACTTCTTCAATAGAAAAGCCATATTCAAGATTATTTTCAATGTAAACAAGCGCATCCTGAATCCGTTCATCGAATTTCTTTATATACAGAGTCTGCTCATCACTATCAGATGGGATATGGTTCTCATACATGTAGAAGAACAACTTGTAGACCATACCAAGAAGAACAAGCTGGGAGTGAGGGGCATTTTTAGTATATTCCTGTAAAATCTCCTCATACATAGCATGAATTATCTGCTGGGATTCTTTGGTAAAATGCAGATAATTAGAACAGATTACATCTAATTCATTCTCTCCGATAATATCAATAATTGGCTGAAATGCCTCGGTTCTCACTTTTAATACATATCTGTCATAAGGGACATCCGACATGGAGCAGTTGCGGTGGTATACATGAGGCTTGCTGACACCACAGTCTCCGGAGTGTGTTGTTCTGATAGTCTCAGTAGAGATATATCGCCTGTCGCCAGACACAATATATCCGAGTGTATAGTGGTCGGGTGCAGCCTGCATAGTTGGCATGGAATATCTGCCATCCTTGACTTTGTGGTCTATATAAACATTTTCTCCTGGCTTTAAAGGATAAGGCATATCATTTTCTCCGTAATTATATAATGAATTTCAGCGATGATTTCAAATTATAGATTTGCTCACAAATACGCTTTCAGATTTGATGAAATCACTCTTTTAATATTATATGATTGTGTATAGCAAAAAGCAATTAAATTTGTTAAGGGGGTGTTTTACGTGAGAAAAAATGAAGTTCTAAGAAAGATTATTGTGAAAAATAGTCCGTTTTTTGCAATAGCAGTTATTTTGTCATTCATTTTATCGGAATTAGTAGTTGTGGGTTCAGGGCTGATTTCTGATTTTGTCAATGTGCTGACAATAGGCGGAAGTGTGGATATGATGAGCCTTAGCCTTGAAATGGGAATAATTATTTTAATTTCCATGGCAATGTCATACACTAGAAGTATATGCAATGCACTGTTCAGCATAAATGTGCAGAAGCAGTGCAAAAATATGACGATGGAAGCCATTGAAAAGGCTGATTACAGTTTCTTTAATGATAATGCCGGAACTGTGATTAATAAGCTTACATCTGATATCGGCGACATGGGTAACCTGCTTTCTGAGATATTGCCGGATATTTTAAAATATGCTGTTACTATTATTGTTATAAGTTTTGCAATTATGCGTATGAATTGGATTATATTTGTGGGAGTTCTTGTTGTATTTCCAACAAGCATTTTCATAAGTAACAGGATTGCAGAGCGGATTAATGCATTAGCGAAGAAAAGAAGAGGAAAATATGACGAACTCAGCAATATCGCACTTGATAATATAGAGGGAATTGAGATTGCAAAGGCGTATGGATTAGAGGATATTCTGGGAAAGAGAGTAAATAAAAAGGCGCATGAGATTTTGCAGAATGAATATGCAAGAAACAGATATCAGGCTTTAGCCAGTGGATTGATGTTATTCATGAAATGGGTTCCTACAATTATATGTTCTATAATTTCACTTGGACTGGTGCTTAGAAATGTTATTACAATAGGTGAGCTTATGGCATTTCTGGTGCTTCTGGGTAAAATTTCTGACCCAATCAGTGAACTTCCATTCAGAATGATAGATGCAAAAGAGATGATGATTTCTGTAAGAAGAATACAGGAAATCATGAATATTGAATCTGAAAAGAGTGGAGTGTATGAAGGTGGTACTGAAAAATCAGATTCAGCAGTAATTGAACTTAAAAATATTGCATTTTCTTACAACACGGAATCCCAAACACATATTTTAAAGGATTTAGATATGGTCGTAGAGAAAGGACAGAAAGTTGCGGTGGTCGGGGCTTCGGGAGCTGGTAAATCAACGCTGATAAAGTTACTGTGTGGATTTATCAGGAAATCTTCTGGTGTGTATAATTTCTGTAGTCATGATTTTGAAGAGTGGAATATAGATAAGGCAAGGAGCATGATGGCATATGTTTCACAGAACTCATATCTTTTTCCCGGAACAATAGCAGAAAATATTGCTTATGGTGGTGGCGGAATAGATATGGAAAAGGTGGAAAAGGCGTGCAGGGAGGCTGGTATATACGAAATGATTAATGAGCTGCCAGAAAGATTTAACACTGAGGTCGGAGAAAGAGGAGTTAAATTGTCAGGCGGCGAGAGGCAGAGACTTTCTATTGCAAGAGCCATTTATAAGGACACACCTATTATATTGATGGATGAGCCAACGTCCGCACTGGATGAGGAAACACAGGCATTAGTAAGCAAAGTGATTTATGATGGCAGGGATAAAACGGTGATTGTTATAGCGCACAGATTATCTACGATAAAAGATGCTGATGTTATTTACTGCATGGACAAAGGAAAGATAACAGAGAGCGGAAGCCACGATGAGTTGATGGCAAAGAGTGGCGCATATGCCGCATTATATAGGAAGGAGGCAGTTCAATAATGAACACATATAAAAGTCTTGTGAAAAGTTTAAAGATGATGGGGAAAAGACTGCCTCTGTATCTTACGGGAATACTTATGATGACGGCATTTAATGCTCTTTTTGAAGTCGCAGGCTCATTTTTTATGAAAATAATATTTGAAGCGGCAGGAAATGGAATGACACCTACGTACAATCAGAGAATGGTTGTGGCTGTAATATGCGGCATTTTATCGATTATACTGTCATCGGTATTTATGTGTGTATACAATAACGAAGCGAAGAGAATGACTCTTGCTTTGAAAGAGATAGTATTTGCTAAGGCTATGAGGCTTCCATATGAGTATTATGAGGAACATCACAGTGGCGAGATAATCTCTAAGATGGTTTATGACACGGATGTGGCTTCTAATATATATTCGTCAAGATTAAGAAGAGTGCTGGCACCGATAATATACGTGGTTGTGTTTGCAGTGGCGATGATAATAATTAATCCGCTTATGACTGTCATTCTGATAGCGTTAAATGTACTGCTGTTTATCGCCAATACCATGATTTCAAAACCAATGAAAAAAGTGGGAAAGCAGTTGTCACAGAAAAATATGGTGATGACAAATATTATCTCTAACATAATAGCAGGTGTGGAGATTACAAAAATGTATGATGTGAATCATACTGGAATAAGAAAATATAAGGCCGAAAATAATGAATATGTGATTACACAGAAAGAGAAAATGAGATTGTCAGCATTGCTTGATATGTTAAATACAGCGTTTGATTTACTGTGTTCACTTATGTTTATTGTTGTTGGAATAGTTCTTATTCAGAATGGGTTGGCGACAATAGGAGAAATCGCAGCTATTTTCACATTGTATACGTCACTTAGTGTCCGATTTCTTCAATTAGGAAAGAATATACCAGAACTTATCAACTGTATTGCGTATGCTGAGAGGATTTTTGAATTTTTAAATCTTCCAGAGGAAAATAAATGCGCAGGCAATCAATCTGCGAAAGATGGCAGTGCATACAGTTCGGCAGGGATGAAACCAGATGTAAATGCGGTTGACTGTGAGAATATCACATTTGGATATAAAGGCAAGGAACTGCTTTTTACAGGAAGCAGTTATAGATTTCCAGCTAATAAAATCATTGCTGTTACAGGACATTCTGGATGTGGTAAAAGCACATTGGCGAAGCTGTTATTGGGATTCTATGAATTGCAAGACGGAGATATTAATATATTTGGACAAAATATATGTGATATCGGAATAGGAGCAGCCAGAAGGCAGATAGCGTATGTTCCACAGATTCCATACATGTATAACATTAGTATCATGGAGAATATAAGATGTGGAAAACCAGATGCGTCAGACGAAGAAATCATATCAGCCGCAAAGCTTGCCAACGCACATGAATTTATTATGGAGTCGGAGAATGGATATGACACAGTTCTTAACAACAGAGGAAACAATCTGTCAGGTGGACAGAGACAAAGAATTGCAATAGCAAGAGCAATAATAAAGGATTCGCCGATAATCCTAATGGATGAGGCAACATCAGCACTCGACAATGAATCCGAGCAGCTCATATCAGAGGCAGTCGCTGGGCTGAAGGACAGAAAAACAGTCATAATGATTGCACACAGGGTGACTACAATTCAGAGCGCAGATATGGTCGTGGAAGTGTGAGGAGAAGTTAATAGAGGCTTTATTTTGAAGAAAAATGATTGATATATGCACCTATTTGTGATAAATTTAATTCAGAAAGATTTTGTTCAAATTGATTTGAATAAAAATAATTACTTACGCTGCCCCTTGATTGGTATAAAAAATAACGGATGAACTCTGTAGAATATAGGAGAATGGTGACTATATTCTACAGAGTTTTTTAGATTGTCATTTTCTGCAAGAATTAGCCGTTTTCTGCAAGATGGATTGAATCAATACCAAGATGCTGTATACTCCAATATATGAAATAAAAATGTGATTAATATAATCACATAATATAATTTTGAAATATATGATAACAATAATAATCTTATAACAAACGAATCGTATGTTAAAGATACATTTGGACCTAAGGCATTTGAATTTAGTGTTCCATCAACAGGATATTATTATGTAAAAGTGTTTGGTAATACTTCGAGTGCAACAAAATATAAAATTATGGTTGGAGGTCCTACATACTTGGCAGGTTCGTGTAGTATACAGTTAAATACTGTTACAATGAGAAATAATAATGATACACGTATAACATTAGATTTAACGAATAGAGAAATACTTCCAGAAGATGCTGTTATTTATAGTATGAATATGTCAAAAGTAAATAGCTCTGCAGTTGGAAGTATTATTCTTGATAATTTGACAAGTGGTAAGACGGTTGCATTAAATATGTATTCATGGGATAAGTTAAGCATACAATCATTAAATTTACAGTTAAGAAGTAGATGGAGAATAGAATTTGGATATAGTGGTAATGGTTCTTGTTCTCCTAAACTTCAAATGAATTATGTATATCCTTTAAAAAATGTTCCATCAGAAGATAATATTCAAATAAGTCAATAGAATGTGAGGTATATTATGGCACTATCAAATGTATTGTCGTTAAATTCTCAGATTAAGTTAAAGAATATAGATAGAAAAAAGCAGGTTGTCAATACAGTTTTAAAAAATGATAAGTCTGTTGGCAATAGTAAAATGGACGAGTATGTTAAGACAAATATAGAATGTGATGTCAAGATATATTCAGAAGTTTGTATATATAAGAATGTGAAAGTGAAACTATATGATATATTTGATGCCATTAATTTTGAAAGAATTAACAGTATGGGAGTAAAGCACTTTGGTAATGATTCAATATATTATTGTGGTAAATATAAGTTTACGGCAAGTGAGATCCCTACTGTTGATTGTGAATTTTTAGATGAAATTAAAGCAAAAGACAACGTGATTGATTTTGGAATGGATAGATATTTTAAATATGTATCTAGTGATAATGTATCTCATTGTTTGTGTATTAATAAATATTCAATAGGAGGTTTGATAACAGATAATCTTAGAGGAGAACCATATGATAAAACATTGTGGGATTATGCAACGTTTTGGAATATTTTATCAAGTGATAATCCATATGGAGGAGATTTTTCACGAGAAAAAGTACAAGAGTATTTAGAAGAGGCGGGTATTAAACATGGATTTTTTTCCGTAAAAACGGGAGATAAAGTTGCTACTCATTATTATACAGCTTCTAATACTAGTGGTATAATTCAGTCTAAAGATAGATATGATCAGCGTTATAAGGCGATGACAGAAGGAACATTATTTACAGATCATGATGTTGGCGAGACCTTTATAATAGGTGGAAAAGAGTATGTTTTAAACGATAAACATGGCATAGATATTGAGTATGGCGAAGATATTTATGACATTCAATATAAAAGGCATTGTGATGAAAATGAAGGTTAAAATAAAAATATTGTAAGTTAAGGGCTGCGTATGCATATTGTGTGGTACGCAGCCTTTTGAAAGATTTAGTGTTAGGTTGCGTGTCGGGAGATAGTTATGATTGATAACATAGTGGATAAAATAGTGGTGCAAATGATTAGTGAAAATATAATAGATGATGTAAGTTCTGAAAAATACAGATATACAATTGTTTCAATGTTTGAGAGTTTAATTACAATTGGGACGATTCTTATTATAGGACTATTGGCGAGAAAATTTGGATATATGCTTGTTTTCTGCATATTTTTCTTTTCGTTAAGGCGGCGTTGTGGTGGTCTTCATTTGAATAGTTTTTTGAAATGTTATTTTGCCAGTGTTTTGACGAGTTTGGTTATAATGCAGATTACTAAAGTATTTGCAGATTATATTGGATTAGAGTTATTTATGATGACTGTTGCATTTCTTGTTATTGAGATAATTGGAACAGTAAATCATCCTAATATACATATGAATCAGCAAGAATTAGCCAATTCAAAAGGGATAGCGAGAATATTAGCTGCTATTGAATGTGTAATAATATATGTCACAGCATATTTGAAATTAAATTCCGAATTAATAGCATATATGACTGTTGCACTGGTCTTATGTGCTTTATTGATGGTTATAGCAAAAGTGTGTGGACAAGATATGAAAGTGTAGCAGTATGTTTCATTGATTGTATTAGATAAATATGTAATAATAAATTTATCATTCGTTATAAAGGGAGGATATATGCTATATATAGCAATATGTGATGATGAAGCAGAATTCAGGCTATTAATAAAAGAAATAATTGAAGAGTATCTGTATGAAAAGGGAATTGATTATCAGATTGATTTGTATTCAGATGGAAAAGATATAATAGAACTTGGAGCAGATATAATAAAATATAAAATATTTTTTCTGGATGTTAATATGGATAAGCTGAATGGAATTGATACCGCCAGAAATATACGAGGATTGAATCAAGATGCATTCATCGTGTTTACAACTGCATATATAGAGTATGCTCTTGATGGATATGGAGTTGAAGCAATCAGATATATACTGAAGAATAAAAGTAATTTTAAACGTGATTTATATGAGTGTATGGATACGATAGTATCAAAGATGAAATATACAATTATAAAGAAAAAATTTGATTTTAACGAGGGCGTTAAAATCTTGAATTTGGGTCACTTAGTATATGTCGAAAGTAAATTACATAAATTAATTTTTCATGTTGCAGAAGATAGAGAGTGCATATATACGATGTATGGAACACTTAATAATCTGGAAAATGATTTGACAGAGGTAGAAGATTTATTAAGGGTTCATCAGAGCTTTCTGGTTAATATGAAATATATAGACAGAATAAAAAGATATTCTATTTTTCTATTAAATGGAAAGGAAATAGATATCCCTAAAGCAAGGTACAAAGATGTTGAGAAAGCGCTTGTAAAGTATAAAGGGGAAATCTGATATGGATTTATATATAATAGAAAGTTTTATATTAATAGGAATAGAAGCTATATGCTGTAAAAATTTCTATGAAATATTTACACATAAACGATACAGTTATAAATGGGTTGATATAGCTGTAATTATTGGAATGACAATATATTCATATGTGATTGCTACAATATTTAACAATAATTTTGTTATAAAAGAGTTGTGTCTGATTGCCGGGATTGGATTGATAATGCTTATATATATTAAAGCTAATTTTGTAAAATCGGTTTTTCTGGCAATATTATTTCAGGCAGTATTACTTGCTGTGGACTATATCGTTTTATGGATGAATGTAATGGTATTTGACAACAGTAATCTTCAGCAAGCAGATTTATCAATAGAGGGCAATTTATTACTTATTCTTGGGAAAATAATTTTGTTTTTAATTGTTTTATTAATAGGTAAATTTATAGGAAGCAATAATGTGGATGTATTAACGGATATGGAATGGATTAAATTTATAATATTTCCAGTATTTACGATATGTATAATATCTGCAATGATTGTTTCAATTAAAAATGGAAATATAAATAGTGACAGTGCAGATATTTATATAATAATGGCGGTATGTCTTGCCTGCTTGAATATAACTGTATTTTATTATATTTGTGATGTGTTAAAAAATGAGAAAAAGATACATGAAAGCGAAATGTTTGCAATTCGTGTGAAAAATCAGACAGATATGTACAGGAGCATTTCTGAAAATTTTGAAAAACAGCGGAGAAAAACTCACGAGTTCCGCAATCATATTGTGTGCGTGCAGGGGCTGGTTGAACGTAAAGAGTATGATAAACTGGAAGAGTATATAGATAATATTTCTAGCAATCTGAAAATTGATATGGATGCAATTAATACTAATAATGTAATTGTAGATGCAATATTAAATAGCAAATATCAGGAGATTGTAGATAAAGGAATATGTTTTGTGTTTAAAATTAATGACTTATCAGAAATCAGTATTAGTGATGAGGATATTGTTGTAATATTGTCAAATATGATTAATAATGCCATAGAAGCTTGTGAAAAGTGTTCTGGCGACAAGGTTATAAAGGTAAAGTTTATTAAAGAAAAGTCTGACATAATTATATCAGTTAAGAATACATATAATGGTGTAATTAATATCAGAGATGGAAAAATTAAGAGCTCTAAATTATATGAAAAAGAACAACATGGTATTGGAATTGATAATATAATTGATGTTGTAAATAAATATAACGGCATATATTCAATAGAACATACAGATAATGAATTTTATTTTTCAATAATAATACCAGTGCAATAAGCTTGATAAATAAACGACTGCTTACTAAAATAAAGTAAGTGGTTGTTTATTTTATTTATAGGTAAAAATTACATCGAAAAGGCGGCAATACAGACCAGCTTGTGCAGGCATTTGTGGAAGGGGCAGAAAAGAATAACACAGTGGAAGTGTTTTCAATGAATAATAATGCAGTTAAATTTAACATAAATCAGAAAAAGATGACAAGTTTGTATGGTGTAAATCAAATCATGCAAAGCATATAATGTGACTATCAGGAGGGAGTGGTAATTATGCTGGCAGACAATCTTGTGATGTTACGAGGCTTAAAAGGTTTAACACAGGAACAGGTGGCAGAGGTTGTTGGAATTTCCAGACAGTCTTATGCCAAATGGGAACAGGGCGAGACAATACCGGATATCGAAAAATGCGACAGGCTTGCATCATTTTACGGAATTAAGATTGACAGCCTGATGCACTATGATGAAAAAGTTGGAAATACCAAAGTGGCTCCACCACCAGAAGGAAAGTTCTTATGGGGAACTGTAAAGGTTGGCAACCGCGGACAGATTGTGATTCCCAAAGAGGCGAGAGATAAGTATGGGATACAGGATGGCTCCCGCCTTGTTGTATTAGGTGACGAAGAGGGAATAGCTCTGGTACAGGCAGAGAGGTTTGAAAATCAGTTGAAAAATGCAATGGAACTTAGCAGAAAATTGGTCGGGGAGGATTAGCATTTATGAAGTGTTCAAAATGTGGCAAAGAAATGAGAAAGAAAATATACATATTAGCAGCTATTGCTTTAATGAGTCTTGTTGGGTGTGGAAATAATGATGCGGTAGAGGATGTGAGGAGCACTACAAGTACTACTAGTGCAACAACAAAACAATCAGAAAAAGAGAATGTAGAAAAAATTGACTTGTCGGGCATAAATCCATACTCTGTTAAAGAAATTCAGAAAATGCTTGATAGTATAGATGCCAGCATTTCGGTTAACGATAAAGTATCTGATAATAATGTAATTAAGCAGACTGTTGACATAATGGCAATGTCTGTAGGCAATTCATTGGTGGAAAATCAGGTAAAGCTTGTAGCTGCTGACTGGAAGCAGAACAATACTGGCAATATATCAGATTTTAAAAAGAAGTTTGATATTGTTTACGATGAATATGAGGTGCTGAGTACAAGCAAAGCAGAAAATGAATAAAAAAAGATAAATCTTACATTAGATGGTCATGAGTACTGTGGAAGTGGGAAGCTTGATATGATGGAATGGCTTAATACATACATCAGATAGTGAAAAATAGTGTAAAAATAGTGAAGATTTAATAGAAAAAGCACTTGCTTTTGGGTATGATAATATCCAGAAAGGAAGTGCTTTTTATGATAAAAGGTGCTATAGAATGCTAATTACCTATTGACATAGTAGGTGAATGGGTAATACAATGCAATAAGTCAGATTGACAAGGAGGGAAAGCCTATGATGATTTCCACGAAGGGCAGGTATGCGCTCAGAGTGATGGCAGATATGGCAGAGCATAATACAGGTGAGTTTATTCCCTTGAAAGAAATCACGGACAGACAGGGAATTTCCCTGAAATATTTAGAGAGCATTATGACAATACTTTCTAAGGGACACATGGTTGAGAGTGCCAGTGGTAAAGGCGGCGGTTATCGCCTTATCAAAGCACCAGAACAGTACAGGGTCGGTGATATTCTAAGACTTACAGAAGGAAGTCTTGCACCAGTAGCCTGTCTATGTACTGATACGAAAAAATGCGATATAACAGAGGATTGTTATACACTGCCGTTCTGGCAGGGGCTTGGCGATACTATTAATAAGTATCTCGACAGCCATACATTAGCAGATCTGGTCATACAGGGAAAAGGACAGAGCTGCACTCATTAAAAATATAATTAAAAAACGTGGACAAGCACAGAGTCACACGGAATGGAGGATATATGTCTAAGAATATATTAGAGGTTAAGAATCTGCATGTTAATGCAGGAGAGAAGGAGATACTTCATGGAGTAGACCTTACAATAGGAGCAGATGAGACACACGTACTTATGGGACCTAACGGAACAGGTAAGTCAACACTTGGTTATGCCATCACAGGTAATCCGGGATATACAGTTACATCTGGTAAAATCGTATTTAATGGCGAAGATATTACAGAGATGCCAGTTAATGAGAGAGCTAAGAAAGGAATATTCTTATCATTCCAGAATCCATTAGAGGTTCCAGGAGTAACATTGAGTGCATTCATAAGAAGCGCACTTGAGCAGAAGACAGGTAAGAGAATCCGTCTTTTTGATTTCAAGAAGAAGCTTGCTGAGACAATGGAGCTTCTCTCAATGGATGCTTCATATGCAGAGAGAGACTTAAATGTTGGATTTTCAGGTGGCGAGAAGAAGAAAGCAGAGATTTTACAGATGCTTATGTTAGAGCCATCACTTGCTATTCTTGATGAGACAGACTCAGGCCTTGATGTGGATGCTGTAAGGACAGTGTCTAAGGGAATAAGCATTTATAAAGAAAAGTGCAAAGGAAGCCTTCTTATAATCACACACAGCACAAGAATCTTAGAGTCACTTGATGTTGATGTTACACATGTTATGGAAGAAGGAAAGATTGTTAAGAATGGTGATGCATCATTAGTTGAGACAATCAATGAGAAGGGATTCAAGGGAGAAGTATAATGAAAGAAAAAAGTCATGTAGAGGATATAGACAGAAGTATCTACGACATCAAGGATGTTGAAAATGATGCCTATAGAATTAATGAAGGTCTTACAGCCGATATTGTAAGAAAAATTTCAGAAGAGAAGAATGACCCTGCGTGGATGACAGAGTTCAGACTTAAAGCTCTTGATATATATAATGAACTTCAGGTTCCAGACTGGGGTCCATCAATCGAAGGTCTTGATATGGATCATATCGCAACATATGTAAGACCTAACACTAAGATGCAGGGTGACTGGAAAGACGTTCCAGAAGATATCAAAGAGACATTTGAGAGACTTGGTATTCCACAGGCAGAGAGAAAATCACTTGCCGGAGTTGGCGCACAGTATGACTCAGAGCTTGTATACCATAATGTTAAGGATGAAGTAGCTGAGCAGGGTGTTGTATACACAGATATGGAGAGCGCATTAAAGGGCGAGTATGCAGATATGGTTCATGAGTATTTCATGAAGCTTGTAACACCAAGAGACCACAAGTTTGCTGCACTTCACGGAGCAGTATGGTCAGGCGGTTCATTCGTATATGTACCAAAGGGAGTTCAGGTATCTATACCACTCCAGTCATATTTCAGACTTAATGCCAAGGGAGCAGGACAGTTCGAGCATACACTTATTATAGTTGATGAGGGAGCAAGCCTTCATTTCATCGAAGGATGTTCAGCACCTAAATATAATGTAGCTAATCTTCATGCCGGATGTGTAGAGCTTTATGTTAAGAAGAATGCAAAGCTTAGATATTCTACAATTGAGAACTGGTCTAAGAATATGTACAACCTTAATACTAAGCGTGCAATCGTTGAAGAGGGCGGTACAGTTGAGTGGGTATCTGGCTCATTTGGTTCACATGTCGGATATCTTTACCCTATGAGTATTCTTAAAGGCAAAGGCTCAAAGATGGAATTTACAGGTGTAACATTTGCCGGAGCAGGACAGAATCTTGATACAGGAGCTAAGGTTGTCCACTGCGCACCTGATACAACTTCATATATGAATACACGTTCAATAAGCAAGAGCGGCGGTATAAGTACATTCAGAAGCAGTGTTGTTGTGCAGAAGGGTGCAACTAATGCTAAATCTGCTGTTTCCTGTCAATCACTTATGCTCGACTCAGAATCACGTTCAGATACAATTCCAGCTATGGATATACGTACTAAGGACGCGGCAATCGGACATGAGGCTAAGATAGGAAGTATCAGTGATGATGCTGTATTCTATCTTATGTCAAGAGGCATGAGCGAGGAAGATGCCAGAGCACTTATTGTAAGTGGATTCGCAGATAATGTATCTAAGGAGCTTCCACTTGAATATGCAGTTGAGATGAATAATCTTATCCGTCTTGAGATGAAAGGAAGTATAGGCTAGTATGGAAAATAACGATAAATTAATCATTAACAGACTTCCAGCCAAGACATGGTACTGGCTTGGAGTTAACGATGCTAAGATAGACTGGGACCTTGAAAAGACTACATTCCTTCCAGATGAGGAGTATAAGGCGGGCGCCAGAACTAAGAAAGAACCTGTAAGAATCAGTGTTAAGGGCAAGGGTGAATACAGTACTAAGGATGTTAAGATTGTTGCGCCTAAGAACAGTGAGATTACAGTATATATGGATTACTCAGCAGACAAGAATCTTGCAGTAAGAACACAGATGGAGCTTAAAGAAAATGCACTTATCCGTCTTGTACAGGTTCAGTACACTAAAGAGTCTTCACTTTTATATAATGAGGTTAAGGCTGATTGTGGCAAGAATGCAAGAGTAGAACTTATACAGATATTCTTAGGACTTGGTGATGTATATTCAGACAGTACAGTTAATCTTGCAGGAGAATGCAGCAGCTTAAAGGCTGATATTGGCTATCTTGGACAGCATAGCCAGAAGATAGATATCAATGTATTTGCTAATCACACAGGTAAGAAGACTGAGAGCGAGATTAATGCCAATGGTGCATTAAGAGATGCGGCAGCCAAGACATTTAAGGGAACAATTGATTTCAAGAGAGGCTGTACAGATTCAGTAGGTAATGAGCAGGAAACTGTTCTTATGCTTGGTGATGACGTAGTTAACAAGACAATTCCACTTATTCTCTGTGCAGAAGAGAATGTTGTCGGTAATCATGGCGCAACTATCGGTGAGCTTGATGAGGACACACTTTTTTACTTTGAGAGCAGAGGAATAGGTAAGGAACAGGCTGAGAATATTCTTGCGAGAGCTGCGATTGAGCACCTTTCAAGAATGACAGGCGATGATAATATAATTAAGACAGTTGAAAAGGCTCTAGGGGAGGTGCTCTAAAGAGTATGGCAGATATTCGTGATTACAAGAAGGATTTTCCGCTGTTAATGCAGGATAGAACTATATATTTTGATAATTCAGCGACATCACAGAGACCTCAGTGTGTAATTGATGCCGAGATGGATTTCTATCTTAACCACAATGCGAATCCTTTAAGAGGCTCATATCCATTGAGCGTTGAGGCTACAGATATATATGAGAATGCCAGAGCTTCAGTGGCAGAATTTATCAATGCAGCCAATGCAAGACAGATAGTATTTACCAGAAATACAACAGAGAGCATGAACCTTATTGCATACAGCTATGGATTATCTAATGTAAAGGCTGGTGATGAGATTCTTGTATCTATCATGGAGCACCACAGCAATCTCCTTCCTTGGCAGATGGTCTGTAGAAATACCGGTGCAACGCTCAAATTCATTGACTGCGAGCAGGACGGAAGTGTTGACCTTGATAAGGTAAGAGAGCTTATAACAGATAAGACTAAGATTGTTGCCATAACACAGGTATCAAATGTATTAGGACGAGTTAATCCTATTGCAGAGATTGCTAAGATGGCGCATGAGAAAAATGCTGTTATCGTTGTAGATGGCGCACAGAGCACTCCACATATGGCAGTTGATGTACAGGCACTTGATGCTGATTTCTTCGCATTTTCAGGACACAAGGTGTTCGGTCCTATGGGAATTGGCGTGTTATACGGCAAGAAGGAGCATCTTAAAAAGATGCCTCCATTCATGTATGGTGGAGAGATGATTGATTCTGTTACAAGATTTGATGCCAAATATGCAGAGGTTCCACACAAATTTGAGGGTGGAACTGTCAATGCGGCAGGGGCAGCAGGACTTGCAGCAGCTATCAAATATGTAGATTCAATCGGATTTGATTATATGCATGAGAGAGAGTTTGCAGTTACTAAGAGAGCTTTAGAGGGAATGAAAGCGATTCCTCATGTAAATATATTAGGTTCAGACAAGGCAGAGGAGCATACAGGTATTCTCACATTTACAGTAGATGATGTTCACCCACATGATGTAAGTGAGATACTTATATCAGATGGAATTGCAGTAAGAGCAGGACACCACTGTGCCCAGCCGCTTCTCAACCATCTTGGTGTTAGTTCAACAACAAGAGCAAGCTTTATGTTCTATAATACAGAGGCAGAGGTTGACACATTCCTTGAAAGCCTGTCAAGCGTAAGGGAGAGAATGGGATATGGAAAATAGAGGATTTTATAACGAGATACTTACAGAGCATAATATCCGTCCAGAGTTCAAGCATGACCTCCCAGATGCTGATATTGTGCTTGAAGGGGTCAATCCAAGCTGTGGTGATGATATATTCCTTAAGCTTAAGATGGATGGCGATGTGATTGTGGATGGTGCATTTGTTGGAGACGGATGTGCTATCTCGCAGGCTTCAGCAGATATCATGCTTGGGATGATAATTGGCAGAACTAGGGACGAGGCACTTGCTATGGGTAAAATATTCATGAAGATGATTCAGGGCGAGGCAACGGATGAAGAGATAGACAGCCTTGAGGAAGCTTCTGCGCTTAAAGATATCGCTCATATGCCAGCCCGCGTTAAATGTGCTGTACTTGGGTGGAGAACACTCAGGGAGGCTATGGGCGTTGATGATGATGACGACTTCTAAGAAATGAGGTTTAATATGAAGAATATGTATGAAAAGGCAAAAGATGTGCTGCTTTCGGTCTGTCATTTTCTGGAAGTTATGATGTCGTTTGTGCTTGTTATAGTTATTTTGATTGCAGGAGCAAGGCTTCTTATTGATACGGGTAATATCTTTACAGGCGAACCAGTTGCAAGACTTGAATCATTTATAGGTAATGTAATGACAGTTGCAATTGGTGTTGAGCTTGTAAAGATGCTTGCACAGCATGATGCTTCTACAATTGTTGAAGTCCTTATGTTTGCTATTGCACGAATGATGATAGTTAATCATGGAAGCACATTGGAGATATTATTAGGTGTTGCGGCGATTGCGATTCTGTTTGCAACAAGAAAATATCTGTTTATTGACACAGATTCTTCAGAATTAAAATAAAATACACTTATTATGTGTGGTGGATGATTTACCGTTAAGAGAAAAGCAAAATATAGATTAGGAAAAGGTTTTTATGGAAAAAGAACAATTTAAGTCAAGGCTGGGGTTTATCCTTGTATCAGCAGGATGTGCCATCGGTCTTGGGAATGTATGGAAATTTCCATATATATGTGGTGAGAATGGTGGTGCGGCATTCATAGTTATATATCTTGTGTGTCTTGCAATGCTTGGTCTTCCTATGCTTATATGTGAATATGCAATTGGACGTGCCAGCAGAAAGAGTCTTATCAAGGCGTACTCAGTTCTTGAACCAGAGGGAACAAGCTGGGGAAAGATAGGATATATATGTTATGTGGGTAACTACATTCTTATGATGTTCTATACAATGGTAGGCGGATGGATGATGTATTACGTCTATCTCATGGCAAGTGGCAGATTTACAGGACTTGATTCAGAAGGTGTTCAGGGTGAATTCAACACAATGCTGTCCAATCCGGGACTTATGATGGTATTCACACTGGTAATTATACTTTTAAGTTTTGGAATATGTGCGCTTGGACTTGAAAAAGGTGTTGAGGGAATCACTAAGATAATGATGATGTTCCTTATAGTGCTTATGATTATCATGGCTGTTCGTTCTGTGACTTTATCTGGTTCAGCGGAAGGCTTAAGATATTATCTTGTTCCTGATTTTGCAAGATTAGAGTCTAAAGGAGTGTTTAATGTTGTATTTGCAGCCATGACTCATGCATTCTTTACACTTAGTATCGGTATGGGTTCTATGGAGATATTCGGAAGCTATCTTTCTAAGGAGAGAAAGCTTGTCGGTGAGGGCATAAGCGTAACACTTCTTGATACATTTGTTGCATTCGTTGCAGGTATTATAATTATTCCATCGTGCTTTGCTTATGGAGTTGAACCGGGAGCGGGTCCGTCACTTTTGTTTATAACACTTCCAAATGTGTTTAATCACATGCCTAGCGGAAGACTGTGGGGAACATGCTTCTTTGTATTTATGACATTTGCGGCTATGTCAACAGTTATTGCGGTATTCGAGAATATTGTCAAGATGACCAATGATGCGACAGGCTGGGAGCGCAGGAAATGTGTCGTAGTTAATATTGTTGCAATTGCAGTTTTATCGATTCCAGCAGTATTAGGTTACAATGTGCTTTCAGGTGTCCAGCCACTTGGCGCAGGAAGCACTATTATGGATTTTGAGGATTTTATAGTATCATACAATATTCTTCCACTTGGAAGTATCATAGCAGTTCTGTTCTGTGTCCATAAGAACGGATGGGGCTGGGAGAATTTCCTCGCAGAGGTTAACACTGGCGAGGGTATCGCATTCCCGGACAAGCTTAAATATTATATGGCATATGTAGTTCCTGCACTTGGAATTATAATATATCTTGGTGGCTACTATGATATGTTCCACACAAGAGATACAGTGACATTCGTGGTATGGATGTCAATAGCGGTAGCTTTGGTTGCAGCGATATTGCTGCTTGCTTTTTTTACAGGCAGAAAGAAGAAATAATTATGAAAAATAAAATGATTGCTATTTCAGCGATTTCGCTGGCTGCACTTATAGTGTGTATTGTTATGTATAATATTACCAATACAGGGATATACGAGACATTGGCAATAACGGCTGGTACGATAGCGTATCATTTTATTATAAGACTTCTGGCTGGTTACGCATTTAATGGTTTAAAGCGTAACCATGCCGACATTTGACCCAGACATGTTTAATCCTAAGATACATACATGGGATGAGATAGCGCAGGCTATGTGCCAGTCAGAGCTGGTACATGAGACTAATGTTGTGCTCAGCTTCATTCCAGTGGCTGCATCTGTGTGGTTTGGAGCGTTCTGGGTATTTTTTATTACTTCGTTTCTTGGAGCATGTTTTGACTTGAGTTTTGTGATAATGCAGAGATACAACAGACCAAGGGTTGTGAAGATTGCGGAGAGAGCTGGGAGGGAGATTCAGAAATGACAGGAATATATGATTGCTTTGGCTATGGTCCGGGATATGATGTCTCTTTTGAAGAAAGATACAAATTGATTAGAAAAGCGGGATTTGATTGTGTAATGTTATGGTGGAGTGATCAATTTGGCAGAGGAGTCGGTTATCAAGAGGATGTAAGACTAGCAAGAAGAGCAGGGCTATTTGTAGAAAATATCCATGCGCCTGTGCATGAACAGAATAATCTGTCACTGGATAGTTTGAGTGGAGAAAGCGTATTTCAAAGTTATCTACAATGTGTAGAGGATTGCTGTGAATATGATATACCAACAATGGTGATACATTTGCCTAATGATAATAATCCTTTAAATGAAGTAGGAATCAGAAGGTTGGCAGAACTTATAAACAAGGCAGAGCAAAAGAATATTCACATTGCTTTTGAAAATTTGAATAATATTAAAAATTTGAAGATGGTGTTAAATAAATTCATTTCAAATAATGTAGGCTATTGTTATGATAGTTGCCATCATATAAATTATACACCAGATGAAGATTTGTTAGGAATGTATGGAAATCGGCTGATGGCAATTCATTTACAGGATAACGGCGGCAGCCATAATCAGCATCAATTACCATTCGATGGTAATATTAACTGGAATACAGTTATGGAGAAAATTGCCTGTACAGGATATCAGGGAG
>URGC01000022.1 GCA_900547255.1 uncultured Eubacterium sp.
CCTCATGGTCAGCTCCCAGGAATTTAAGTTTCATAGTCAGCTCCTTTCCTACGCTTACATGCGCATAAACATCATATTATCACATCTTCAAGCCTCTTCTTAGGCACATGGTGAACTTTATTCTCATCGCGGTAATACTTAATATCTCCATCGCCCGGAATATCCTCTATAACCACTTCCTCTTTAGGATAGCCAAGCGCAATCACATATACTATCTTACTATCCTCTGGAAGATTGAGTCTCTTAGAAAGTATATCTCTCTTGACATTGCCAAAGAAACATCCGCCAAGGCCTTTCTCGACTGCTGCCAGAAGCATTGTCTGTCCGACAATTCCTGCATCCACCTCAGCATTAGCTTTAGCATCAGACAATATAATTATATATCCTGCCGGCTTTTCGCCCTCTTCTGGCCCATCCCAGTCCTTAAGATATCCAGCAAACCCAAGACACTCAAATACCTTTTCACATTCAGCCTCATCACACACAAGCTTATACTTAAACGGCTGTCTGTTAGCAGCACTCGGTGTAATCCTTGCAAGTTTTACAAGCTCCACAAGCTGCTCCCTCGTAATCTTCTTATCCTGATAAAAGCGTCTATAAGAACGGTTCTTTCTGACAAGTTCCTCTAACATCACATATCCTCCACATTTAAATTCCATCTTTAATTGTATTCAAGTTTTATATCTGTAAATGTAACATCTGCATTTCTTGCAGCAAACATTCCAACATATACATTGTCAGGGTCTACACTGGTAAGCTTGAAATCAAATCCGCCAGTCATAGCCTCATCATCTCCAAAATAAAGTGCATAACCATCATTGGAGCTTATAATTCTGACATCTATAGTCTCTCCTACGGCAATTCCACCCTTAGTAGTACCCCCGTAAAACAGATTGCCACTCTTTCTTGCAAAGCATTTTACAAGCCCCTCTTCTCTTGTAAGAAGATATGGTGCTGCTGCCACATAATCTCCCAGCGCTTCTGGTGTCTGCATATCAATATAACAGTCATCCCTTACCATCAGCCCAAATGAAACCTGGTCATTCTTAAAATATGAATTAACCCTGACCCTGGCACTCAATGTAAAATTCCTGCCAACCGGAACTTTCTTGTAATACATCGCAAGTCCGTCTGTGACAGTCGCTATCTTACCTGCATTGTCCGCAACAGCTATATGTACTCCGCCATCTACAGGTTCAAGTGTAAACTGTGAAAAATCACTTTCTGGTGGAATATCCCCGAATACAGTTCCTTTCCATCCATCATATTCAGCCCATCTTTTGCTGTCTTTAAGGTTGGCATTAAACACAACTGGAACATATGATGGGTCTGATACAAGATATTCCTTAGAAGGAATTGCAAATCCATCTTCCAGCTCATCTTTTTTATCATCAAGGACAACATGCTCCGCCAATCCCTGCACTCCAAGCTTCTTTATCTCTGCCAGACAAAGATATGCGTTAACTCTGCCACCCCATATATTAGTGTGTGTATTATCAACGCTTGATTCTTTATTTGAAGGCCATGCATGAAGATATTTTGTATTATCTGCCCCCAATATATCATACATATGTCTTGTTATCTTAGTCATATCAACAACCGGTATATCAAGGTCTTTACCCATATCACGTATCGCCTGTGGATAATCTCCGCCTGTAAATTCTCCCTGATTACCAGTCACATGCATACAGTCATCTGTCCACACTCCATCTGCCGGTCTTCTCACTATAGGTGTACAAAGGATTGTTGTACATCCCACTTCCTTAGCTTTAAGATAATAATTCTCATAGATTGAATTAGCAAATGAACCCTTGTCTGTATATCTGCCTTTGCCAGATGTATGTCTTGCCTCTTCCATCTTCTCATCATTATGTCCAAAGCCAACAATAAGATAATCTCCATTCTGCATACCAGACAACAGCTCCTTATATTCAGGTTCTGTAAGAAAGCTCTTGGAACTTCTTCCTGAAAGGGCGATATTACGCACCTTAACAGTATCATCAAGATACGCTGAAAGCTTTGTTCCGTATCCATATCTTGGATAATAATATTTATCCGTAAATGCGCTTAATGTAGAATCTCCGACAACCCAAAGTGTAGACATATATAGTACTCCATTTCCGCGTAATGTACGCTTATTTATTCCAATAGGCACAAAAGCGATAAAAAGCATAACTTTTTACCGCATTCGTGTACTGATTGACAATATACAATTGATATATCTTAATCCCTATCAAAAGGGCAAGATATTATAATGTGAAATTGCTCACAATCTCATTAGCTTCAACAGCATTTTTAACACTATTCATCTCTTTGATTTCTTTTCTTGAGATATCACAGTCAGGTCCTGACTTCTTAGATGATGCTGGTGCTGGAACGTCAACAGTCTCTTTAATTGCTGTAAACACTCCTGCAAGATTAGATAAATCTGCCGGAACGATAATCTTAGTAGCGTTACCATTGGCAACATCTTTCATAGCCTCAATACTCTTAAACTGTAATACTGATGAATCTATTCCTGCATCTTTAATCTTTCTGATACCCTCTGCTGTAGCTTCCTGAACCTTCAGGATAGCCTCTGCTCTACCTTCTGCTTCAAGAACCATAACTTCCTTATGTGCCTCAGCATGAAGAACCTCTGCTGCCTTGTCAGCCTCTGCCTTCTTGATTGTACTCTCCTTAAATCCTTCAGCAATAAGAATCTGCTCACGCTTCTCACGCTCTGCCTTCATCTGCTTCTCCATTGACTCCTGGATAGCCTTAGGAGGTATGATATTCTTAAGCTCTACTCTGTTAACCTTGATTCCCCAAGGGTCAGTAGCTTCGTCAAGAATCTGAGCCATCTGCGAATTAATCTTCTCTCTGGCTGTAAGAGTCTCATCAAGCTCAAGGCTTCCGATGATATTACGAAGTGTTGTTGCTGTAAGATTCTCTATAGCACTTATTGGATTAGTAATTCCATATGTGTATAATTTAGGATCTATTATCTTAAAGAACACAACTGTATCTATCTGCATTGTTACATTATCCTTAGTGATAACTGGCTGAGGCGGGAAATCTGCCACCTGCTCCTTCAATGTAACTTTCTTTGCAATTCTGTCTAATACAGGTATAAGAAAATGTATACCAACTTCCCATGTTCCGATGTACTTACCCAGTCTCTCAATAACGTAAGCATTACTCTGTGGAACAATCTTTATCATTGCAATTAAAAGTGCAATGATAATAATAACCAAAACTAATACCGCCATAATTCCCCTCCATAAAATAATATGATAAATTGTCATGTATATTGTCTGACAGCTTTACACATATTGCTCAATTCGTCAGCCATCATATCAATTTATGTTAAGTATATCACAATATTCCTGTTTCGTCATTAAAAAGCTATTCCTCAATTGTGATTATTTTATTAAGAATGTAATTAAACGTGGGCGCCGAACTTCGATAATTTTCTATATATTCATCATTCAGATTGCATGTATCATTCTTATCATTCACACTAACTCCGGTATAGTCGCCAAAGAATACATGAACCTGTCCTTTTCTGAATTCATCACATACAGACTCAACTCTCTGTTTAGTACCAGGGGCAGCTACAACTTCATTGATATCAAGCATCTCTATCCAGTTCTTCTCAAAACCCGCCATCATATCGTTACCATACGCCCTGCCATCAACTGTATTCTCAATATTTCTGCCTTCAAGAACTGCACCAACCGCTCCAATCATATAATAAGACCAGTTGATTTTGGAACCAGTAAGATACGTTGTAGGTGCAATATCAGCCATGCTTTGATTATAACTAACAAGGTATACGGGAGTTGAAGCGTCTGTCTGTTCACATGCAACTGCCGGTCCAGCAGTATCAGAATGCTGTGATATTATTACGCATTCTTCATCAATAAGCTCTTTCGCATATCTTTTTTCAAGTGCATAATTGCTCCATGAATTTGTATATTTCACAATCATATGCGCCTGTGGCACGACAGAACGCACTCCAAGTATAAATGCAGTATAACCCGATATAACCTCTGCATAAGGATATGCCCCAACATACCCAACCTTTGCCTGTGATTCATCTATAATGCCACTGTCTATAAGCTCTTTTATTTTCATTCCAGCAGCCACACCAGCCGTATATCTTCCCTGATATATCTCTCCCATAAATGTATGGTAATTATTAAGCTTAGGCTCATCATTAGCATTAGTTCCTGTCGCCATAACAATCTCTACATCAGGATACATCTGTGCAAATCTTTTAGCTGCGTCAGCATATCCGAAACTTGTCGCAAAAATAATATCGCATTTCTCATCTATAAGCTCCTGAAAATATTTATCCTCCAGGCCTTCTGATACGTTATATTTAGCAACTGCAATCACCTGATTCCCATAGGCTTCCTCAACAGCTTTCTGAGCTTTCATAAAATTATTGGTATACGCAGTACTCGCATCTCCTACATACATAAAACCAACCTTTATGGTCTTATCCATATCCTTGCTGAACAAAGCTGTATTAATCCCGACAATCGCCACAACTGACAGGATTGCAGTGATAAATGTAATTATATATATTCTTTTCATCTGCATCCCTCCGTATCTTATTCAAATGTATCTTCTGGCTTATATAATTTCTAAATATCAATCTCTTTGCTTTCAATCAGCTCAATCATTATATCCACCAGCTTAGGATCAAACTGTGTTCCTCTGCCTCTTTTAATCTCAGCTATAACATAATCCATATCAAGCTTTTTGCGATATACTCGATTAGCCGTCATAGCATCAAATGCATCCGCTATTCCTATAATTCTGGCATTGAGAGGTATCTCCTCTCCTTTCAGTCCATGGACATATCCGCTGCCATCATATCTTTCATGGTGATACAGTGCTCCATCCGCAACATTGTCAATAAGTGTAAACTTACTTAATATCTCCCCACCTTTGACAACATGTGACTTCATAACAGCATACTCTTCATCTGTAAGTCTTGCCGGCTTATTAAGTACACTGTCTGGAATTCCGATTTTACCAATGTCATGAAGAAGTGCCGCTTTCCTTAAATTTTCACATTGTTCATCACTAAATCCAAGTCTCTTTGCAATCATAACTGAATATTCAGAAACTCTGAACGAATGCTGGCTTGTATTCTCATCTTTGGCATCAACCGTCCTTGCAATAGTAAGAACTGTCTCATTTCCCATCTCTATCTGATCTTTTGCAAGCTGAAGTTCTTTCTTTTGCATATTAATAGTACGCTGAACCTGCGTCCTGAAAAACAACCAGGTAAGATATGCGACAGCTATTGCAAACACAACTATGACATACGCATTAAACCACCAGTTATCATATATTTCTTTATCTTTTATAATTGTATATGTACTCTCAGCAATAATATTACGGCCTTTATTGTCAAGTACTGCAAGATGGTATGTATATGTGCCAACTGGCAGATTAACATATATAGAATTAGTCATTTCACTCTGCAATACAACCCTTGGAGCCGCATCATATCCTTCCAGATATGTGCTCACATAAGGTGTATTCATGGTATAATTGATAACATGTGGTATAATTTCTATCTTTTGTGTTCCACTATGGATATGAATATCCTGCCCTCTTTCAACATTATATGTCTCATCATCAACCAGAACTGAATTAACCATCATTCTGTATGACCTTGCCGAAGCATCATAATTCTCAAGATTCACGCATACAACACCTGTATCTGTCGAAAGATACAGATTATTCTGTCCATCTATATAATTCCACGCATTAGGAGTAAGTGACTTCTTAAACCCTCTTCTCGTATCAAAAAGTTTGTAATCTATATCCCCTCCTGAAAGCACCTCACTTTCATCAACCACAAATATTCCCGCAGAACTCAATACAAATAATGTTCCGTCATCTGTAACAACAATGTCATAATTATTATAATATGGAAATTTATCTATAACCCTGATATTCTCACATTGGTTATCCATATAACATATACTGTTGCTTGTAACTATATATATCCCCTCTCCCCTGGAATCTTTTACCATTCTCAGGATAACTTTTGAGCTTAATCCATCATTTCTGCCAATATCTGATATAACCATGCCATCCTTAATAACAGCAATTCCCCCACCATCTGTACCAGCAAGAATTGTTCCATCATCCAGCTCAAGCATGCACAAAACTACCGGATTATTAAGTCCTTCCCCTGCTCCTATCTTAGCAGCCACACTGCCATCTTTAATATAAACTATGCCAGAATTACCAGCAGTTACTATATAATCATCCTTTGTCTGTATTGTTGTACGGAATGTTGTTCCGCCAAGCTCATCCTGTCCATAATGCTCTATCTTTCCATCAGAAGCTGCACAGTACACTCCCTTTCCAGAAGTAGCAATCCACATATTATTGCGTGAATCCACTTTAAGATTGCGCACACGCACATTTTCAAGAATATCTGTAAGCACATCATCACATTTATTGCTTATATTGCTGTCAACGACATCAATCCCCATATCGGTGCCAAAATAAAACCTGTCGTTCCATTCGGTCACAGTATTAACAACCTTTTCATCCAGTCCGGCTTCATAATATGTCTCTGTAAATACTGACCTGCTAAGATTAAGTAATCCCAGACGCGACGATGTAAACCATATATTCCCCTGATAATCTGTAAGACAATGGTCTATAGAATTATTAAATTCATTCGTGTTAATATTATGTTGTTTTCCATCCTCTGTTATATAGCCAGCCCCATTATCCGCGCATACAAACGCAATATTATTCTCTGCTATATATATAGATTTAATATTAATAAGAGACTCGCAATATATCTCATCTATTCTGTTCAACAGATTATCAGAAAAGTTGTATACAATTATCTTTCCATCAGATGTTCCAGCAAGCAGATTGCCCCATTCGTCAAATGCAGCGCATGTATACTTAGCCCCATTATAACCACTTAGTTTCTCTGCCACAGTAAAATCACGCACAACATACAATTCTCCTGAATTAGTCACTGCAACAATATTGCCATCATCATCACCAGTTACAACATTGGCATATCTTATCTGTGGTATAGTACATTTTAAAGACAATCCACCCACCAGAGTAAGCACCGACAGCTCCTCTGTTGTTCCTACATAATAAAATCCATCTGTTCCCTGTGTAATACAACGCACCGAATCAGATGACAATCCGTCCTCTTCACTTATGATATTAGTTATCTTCTTATCAATGTATATAGATAACCCACTGTCGTTAGTTCCTATCCATAATCTTCCCTCTTCGTCTGTATAGAGGGTGTTGACATTTTTTACAGACTCATATTCATCAATCCATACAAATTCCCTTCCATCATAACTGTACAGACCGCCATATGTACCTATCCAGAGGATTCCATCATTTGTCTGTGTTATATCGTTAGCACTTCCACCCGGAAGCCCATTGTCACCATCATATATAGTCTGTACATATGTGTTAAAATTAACATCCGAATCACCTGCATATATTTGTGACACATTCATATTTCCAGACACTGCACAGCCAGCTGTCAATACCGCAATGATAATTCCATGCCATAATGCTCTCGCAATATTATTATTTTTAAAATATTTTCTATATAACTTAACTGTCACAAACAGCATAACGACAGTTATTGTCTTATCAAGGAAATCAATATAGAATTCTCCTGCAAAATGAGCTGCAACACCATTGCAGCCAATTCCCAAAAGAAGTGATATAACGCCATCTCCCCACACATTACCTGTACTTCCGTTAAAGAAAATATAGTTAAGTGGTGTAGAAATAACTGTTGAGATAACAGTAAGCAGAAAGCTTACAGAAAGAGTTCCAAATAGCGAATCAATATACCCCTTTTTAGCACACAGTCCCATAACAATTCCTATTATCACGCTTACAAAGGCATATATGATATGCGTATAAGAATATAATATACCATAGGCAGCATTAACTGTTGCTCCTACCACAGCTCCGCAAACCGGTCCCATAAGATAAGCAGCAAAACATGTGCCAGCTGAATCCAGCCACAGCGGTATACTTAACTTAGATGCCAATATCTTTCCAATATAATTTAAAAAAATGCATATAGCAACTGCTAAAACTATCTGATATGTTTTCTTTTTATCCAATATGTTCACCATTATTCGCATAAAGCGCCTTAGACATGTTAAAATGGTACACTATTAATCGTAATACTTTAATAGTGTACCATAATAAAGTCATGTTTGCAAATAATGATATATTACAATTTTTTCTTTAATCTCTCCTGCAGCACAAGTATCACTGCCGCAAGCACAAACGCATAAAACCAGCTAAGAATCATAACTGCAAGATTAGGACCTATTATCGAAAGGTCATCTATCTCTATCATAACAGTAATAAATCCCATAATTGAACTTATTCCTGCTGCAAGCAAAAGGGATTTGATTGTATATGATGCCGTCTCTACTGATTCTGCGAGCTTACTCCTGTCATCACAAAACTTAACATTATATTTAAAAATGTTACAGAATGCTCCAAATCTTCCAGCAAGCACAAGCATCAAAAGCGTTATTACAATCACCTCGTTAAAGCTTAACATGTCAATCAGATAGCCTATCTTAAGATTTGTGCTGAACGCAAGTGACAGTATCATATATACAGCAAACACTGCAACCGCAATAAGACTACATATAAAGTTTCTCTTACTATGTTTCTGGTTATTATTCTCACTAATCAATGTCATAATATTTTCCTCAGCTTTCTTGTTATAATCAGCAGAGGTCAGCCTCTCTCCAGATAGAAGTTCATTAATTGTTATTCCTAATTCATCGCAGAGCGGCTGCATAACAGAATTGTCTGGAAAGCAATATCCACATTCCCATTTTGATACAGCTTTATCTGTAACATTAATCTTTGCCGCAAGATTTTTCTGCGTGAGCCCTTTCTCTTTCCTCAATTCTGCTATGAATCGTCCCACTTTCTCCTGTTCCATGATACTTTCCTCCACGTTTCTAGTAATTATAGCTGCAGCTATCATAATCAATAACCGTCAGATTGCATCTTTATACAATCTGGTTATCTTTCTGACACTGATATAATAATATAATACCATCAAAAAAGCACTCTACCTGACATAGAATCAGGTAGAATGCAGGTATCGGTTAGTGAGAGAAGCTCTCTCTCCCATATTATGAATATTTTCTTACTTATCCAATATTACACCGGATGTTATCGAAGCTGCATACTGTACAGCTTCTCATATGTTCCCTTGTTGGCAATCAGCTCATCATGGGTTCCCTCTTCCTCAATCCCATCCTCAGACAATACAAGTATTCTCTCAGCATTTCTAATTGTAGAAAGTCTATGTGCAATAACAAATGTTGTTCTGTTCTTCGCAAGTTTCTCCAAAGAATCCTGAACAACTTTCTCACTCTCATTATCAAGTGCAGATGTTGCCTCATCAAATATAAGAATTGGTGGATTCTTCAAGAATACTCTTGCTATAGAAAGTCTCTGCTTCTGACCTCCCGACAGTTTAATTCCACGCTGTCCGATGTCAGTATCATACCCATCAGGAAGCGACATGATAAAATCGTGTGCATTGGCATTCTTGGCCGCTTCAATCACTTCTTCTCTTGTAGCATCTGGTTTTCCATACCTTATATTATCGTATACAGTACCAACAAACAGATAAACATCTTGTTGTACAATTCCTATGTGGTCGCGCAGACTTTTAAGCTTTATATCACGCACATCTTTTCCATCTATCTTAATGCTTCCATCTGTAACATCGTAAAATCGCGGTATCAATGAACAGAGTGTACTCTTACCTGCACCTGACGAACCTACAAGCGCCATATATGCTCCCGCTGGAACATTAAGGCTTATATTGTTAAGTACTGTCTCATCATTATCTCCATAATGAAATGATACATTATCAAATGTAATATCACCTTTAACATCTGTAAGCTCAACCGCTGTCTCACTATCCTCTATATCAGGCTTAATTGACAGAATCTCCTGAAAACGCTCAAATCCGGTATATCCATTCTGGAACTGTTCTGTAAAATCAATAAGTGTCCTGACTGGATCAGTAAATACACTTATGTACAGCACAAATGTAACCATATCACTGGCACTGACTCTGCCATTAACAATAAGAAAAATACCTGCAATAATTACACTCACCTGAATAAGTGTTGTAAATGCGCCAAGTCCTGCCTGATAACTTCCCATATAAAAGTAACTGTTCTTCTTTGCCGCAAGAAATCCATCATTACCTTTTTTAAACTTCTGGTTTTCAATATCCTCATTAGCAAACGACTTAACCACACGTATTCCAGACAGATTATCCTCTATCTGCTCGTTAATATCTGCAATCTTCTCGCGGTTGCGCCTGAATGCACGGCGCATTTTCTTATTAAGACAATACGCATAGACAAGCATCATCGGCAGTATTGCAAAAGCCGCAAGTGTAAGCATCGGATTAATATTAATCAATATTATAAATGCTCCGGCAATCTTTATAACAGAAAGTATTATGTTCTCCGGTCCATGATGCATAAGCTCGCTTATATCAAACAAGTCCGTTGTAATTCTGCTCATAAGTTGTCCGACTTTCTGGTCGTCATAAAATGAAAATGACAGCTTCTGATAATGTGCAAATATCTCAGCACGCATATTATATTCAATCTTAGACCCCATAACATGTCCGTAATTGCATATATAAAACTTGCTATAGCAGTCTATTGCCACAAGTGTTATAAGTCCAGCACTTATATATGGCAGCTTACCCAGTATAACATCTGTATCCTGATTTATAAGATTATAGGTCACGAAACGTACTATCAGCGGAATCACAAGCGCCACTCCTGCTGACAGCGCCGCAAAAAACATATCTGTCCAGAACACACGCATATATGGCTTATAATACGTAAGCATTTTTCTGAACAAGCCTTTTTTATTATAATTATCTGTATTAGTTTTCATTCATCCTAGCCAGCTTGGCAGCCTGGTCAGCTGTTGTACATCCATCAATAAGTTCCTGAATATCTCCATCCATAATCTTATCAAGCTTGTACAATGTAAGTCCAATTCTATGATCTGTAACACGTCCCTGTGGGAAGTTGTAAGTTCTTATCTTCTCTGAACGGTCACCAGTACCTATCTGGCTTCTTCTTGCATCTGCCTCTGCATCATGTGCCTTCTGTGTCTCGATATCATATAACTTGGCACGGAGTAATGCAAACGCCTTCTCTTTATTCTGTATCTGCGACTTCTCAGTCTGTGAATAGATAACAATACCTGTTGGATAGTGAGTAAGACGTACAGCCGAATCTGTTGTATTGACACACTGTCCACCATTACCTGAGGCACGCATAACGTCAATTCTTATATCCTTATCATCAATATGGATATCAACTTCTTCAGCCTCTGGCATAACAGCTACAGATGCTGTTGATGTCTGTATACGTCCGTTAGACTCAGTTACAGGAACTCTCTGTACTCTGTGTACACCACTCTCATACTTCATGACTGAGTATGCACCCTGTCCCTTAACCATGAACTCAACTTCCTTCATTCCGCCAATTCCAGTCTCATCTGCACTTAACACTTCAACCTTCCAGCCTCTTGACTCAACATAATGCGTATACATTCTGAAAAGTTCAGCAGCAAACAAAGCTGCTTCCTCTCCACCTGCACCGGCACGAATCTCGACAACTATATCCTTGTCATCATTAGGGTCTTTAGGAAGAAGAAGAATCTTAATCTCATTCTCAAGTTCTTCAACTCTCTTCTTAGATGTATTAAGCTCATCCTTAGCCATCTCTATAAGCTCTGGATCACTCTCCTCATCAAGCATGGCAAGGCTGTCTTCTATATTCTGCTTACAGCTCTTATACTCGTTATAAGCTGTAACTATAGGAAGAATATTGTTCTGCTCTTTCATGAGCTTACGGAATCTGTCCTGGTCATTAACAACATCAGGATTGCTAAGTTCCGCTGTTATATCTTCATATCTGTTAACAATATCTTCAAGCTTGTCAAACATATCCATAATCTTCTCTCCATTCTTAAATCTAACCACTTAGTTATATATTAATTCATATACTGCATAACAATTCTCAAGCTAACCAAGCTGTCCACACGCAACTCTGTCAAGCCCGGCAAGGTCTTTAATAACTCTTATATCCTTAAATCCAGCCCGAGCCATAAGGTCTGATACAGCCCTGCCCTGCTCAGCTCCTATCTCGTAAAAAAGATATCCATTCTTTTTAAGATACCCAGGTGCCTCCCGCGTTATCCTTCTGTAGAATTCAAGTCCATCCTCACTTCCATCAAGAGCCATCATCGGGTCATACATTTTTACTTCATCCGAAAGCATTGGTATAACCGATGTCTCAATATATGGCGGATTGGAAACTATGCAGTCAAACGCTCCCTTATACTGTTCTCCAAGAGAGTTAAATAAATCTCCCTGAAAAAACTTAATCCTGTCTTTATCGCCAGACAGGCTCTTTGCATTGTCTTCTGCGACTTTCAGTGCCGCAGACGATAAGTCACACCCAAATGCCTTATCAAGCTTCTTTTCAAGTGCGAGTGTTATTATAATGCAGCCAGAACCCGTGCACATATCAAGAACTGAATCACCATCCGATAAGACCTTCAAAACATTTTCAACAAGCACCTCTGTGTCATATCTTGGCACAAGCACATCTGAATTAACCTTGTATGGCCTGCCATAGAAATAAGCCTCTCCAAGTATATGCTGAAGTGGTTCTTTTCTTTTCCTGCGCTCTATATATGCATTAAAAGTGTCAAGCTGCTCCTCCGGTATCTTATCCATGCTCTTCATAAGATAAGATGTATCGTTAAATGAAGCTGCCTTCAGCATAAGCTGTCTGCTGTCATAATCAGGCGAATCAATTCCACTTTCTTTAAGAGAAGCTGCCCCCTTAAGGACAGCCTCCCTGTATGTTGTCAAACTACTCATAGACTACTTATCTGTCTTTCTCTGTTTAAACAATGGAACATCATCTGCATACAAATGCTCCTCTTCATCATCAACTATATCCTCATCGAATACAATACCATCATCAGGGTCTAACTCGCCCTCTGGAAGATTTTCTTCCTCGTATTCAGGCTCCTGCTCTATCTCATGGCCGTTCTCATCCTCAAATGTGAACATATCATCTTCACCCGCATCTGAAATCTCATCTGCTGGAATATCCTGTGCAGCCTGCTGTTCATATACTGCCTCTCTCTCAGCATTAGCCTGCTGTTCAAGAGCTTCCTTATATGCTTCCTGCTGCTTAATGGCAGCCTCAGCTTTCTCCTCATCAGTTACAAAATCTTCTGGTGATGACTCCTCAATAACAAAGTCTTCCTCGCCCTCATGATACTCTGTAACAAACTCTCTCCAGTCAAATACAGCTTCTACAGCCTTGATGGCAACTTCCACCATTCTTCTGTCTGGTTCCTTAGTTGTAAGCTTCTGCATCCAAAGACCAGGTTTGCTTATTATATCAAGGAACTTATTCTCATCATTCTTACCAGCAGCACGCAGCACCTCATAAGATACACCTGCGATAACCGGAATAAGAAGGATTCTTATAAGAATCTGGAGTCCTGTATTATCTATTCTTATAAATATAAAGAAAATAATACTTATAAACATAACAAGGAACATAAAACTTGTTCCGCATCTTTTATGAAGACGTGAACTACTCATTACGTTATCTGCTGTAAGGCTCATTCCATGCTCAATACAGTTGATACATTTGTGCTCTGCACCATGATACATAAATGTTCTTCCGACATCTTTCATGTGCGATATAAGCGCAAGATATGCAATGAATATGGCAACTCTCACAACACCCTCTAACAGATTAAGAAGGAACTGTGATGATATAACTTTAACCAGAAGTCTTGATACGAAATATGGCAGAATCATGAATAATCCAACAGCGATAATAACTGCAATTATAACAGTAACCGCCATAAGGACTGATTCAAGCTTATCCTTGAATATAGCCTTGCCAACCTCGTCAGCCTTTGTTTTCTTTTGTTCAGCCGGGTCATCATAAAAGCTTGCTGAATATGTAAGAGTTGATATTCCCATAACGAGTGAATCAACAAAGCTTACAACACCTCTTATAATAGGAAGTTTCAGCCACTTATACTTATCTGTAATAGGTGTACTTTCCTTGACCACAACTTCTATATCATTATCAGGTTTACGGACTGCAATTGCGTATTTATCCTTATTACGCATCATAATTCCTTCGATTACAGCCTGACCACCAATACCAGAATTCTTCATATATACCTCTTTATAATTACACTTAAAAAGGTTGAGGTACATACGACCCCAACCTTATCAAACAGCAAATAATTAATCGTTCTTAACGCCGTACTTCTTATTGAACTTATCAATACGTCCACGTGCTGATGTAGCCTTCTGCTGACCTGTGTAGAATGGATGACACTTAGAACAGATTTCAACGTGAATCTCTTCCTTAGTAGAGCCTGTTACGAATTCATTACCACAGTTGCAGACAACCTTTGCCTGATAGTAATCTGGATGGATTCCTTCTCTCATGATTTTCACCTCTTTATACATTCTTTATTAAATATTTGCAAGACTTAAGCTTACAAAGTAATCTTTGTTTTTCATAAGCAGCTAGGATATTGTATCATAACATATAAAAATATGCAACCTATTTTTCTGGAAATTTTATACATATCGGTTTTTGATTACAGTCTGGACAAACTCGCGGTTATTCTTAGTCTTGCTGAACAAATCAAGTATCCGTTCTGCCGCCTCATCTGTCTTTAATCCACTCAAAGCCTTATGGACTATATCCATAGCCTGCTGTTCCTCTGCATCAAGCAGTAAATCATCTCTTCTTGTACTTGATTTGGCGATATTGATTGCCGGGAACACTCTCTTTTCTGAAAGCTTTCTGTCAAGAACAAGTTCCATGTTACCTGTTCCCTTGAACTCCTCGAATACAACATCATCCATCTTGCTTCCTGTCTCAACAAGTGCCGTTGCAAGAATTGTAAGGCTTCCGCCCTCACGCATGTTTCTGGCAGCACCAAAGAAACGCTTAGGCATATGGAGAGCTGCCGGGTCAAGACCACCTGACAATGTTCTTCCGCTCGCTGTAACCGTAAGGTTATATGCTCTTGCAAGTCTTGTGATACTATCAAGAAGAATTATAACATCCTGTCCATATTCCACAAGACGTTTTGCACGCTCGATAACCATCTCTGACACTCTCTTGTGTCTTTCTGGAAGTTCATCAAATGTAGAGTAGATAACCTCAACATTTTCACCAACAATTGACTCCTTGATATCTGTAACTTCCTCTGGTCGCTCATCTATAAGAAGAATTATAAGATGCATCTCCGGGTTATTCTTTGTAACTGCATTGGCAATCTGCTTTAAGAGTGTTGTCTTACCAGACTTAGGCTGTGATACAATCATGCCTCGCTGTCCCTTGCCGATAGGTGATATAAGATCGACCATTCTCATCGCAACAGTGTTGCTGTTCTTCTCAAGATGAAGCCTCTCATTAGGAAAGACTGGTGTAAGACTTTCAAATGAAGGTCTTCTAACTGCCGCCGCAGGATCAAATCCATTAACCGACTCAAGATACATAAGTGCTGAGAACTTCTCGTTCTTGTCCTTAGGTCTCTTAGGCCCTCTTACTATATCTCCTGTCTTTAAGTTAAACTTTCTAATCTGCGAAGGTGATACATACACGTCATTGTCACCCGGAAGGAAATTCTCACATCTGATAAATCCATATCCTTCCTGTAACACCTCTAATATTCCATCTGCCATCTCAAGCGGTCTCTGAGGTCTTGCATCATTTCTTGACTCATCCCCTCTGTTATCTGCTTTCTCTGTATGTTCACCCTTGACTGTACTGTCGCTCTCTGTTTTATCTGAATGTCTACCCGTAGACACTGTCTGGCTTTCTGCTGCCTCTTCCTGTGTCTCCTGTTTTTCCTGCTCTGATGCGTTAATGATAGCATCAATAAGCTCTGCCTTTCTCATTGTTGAGATGTTCTTAATCTTCTTGTCCTTGGCAAAATCACGTAACACGCTAAGAGACAATGTTTCTAATTTTTCACGCATATAAATATCTCCCATTCATATCTTAATTAATTATTATCTGACCTATTAATTTAATAATCAGTTTTTTATAACAAATGTAGTGGAAAATGTATTGATACTAAACTTTAAGTAACTTGGAAACCGCCATCACTCTGGCAGTCATAAGATATAACTAAATATTTCCAGATTTCCATATAAATGTATTATACACTTATCTACGTTTTGTTGCAAATTGTTTTTGCATTTGGTATCATTACTGATAGCCAAAATATTTTTGACGTTCGTAACAAAATCAACTTAATCAAATGGAGGAATATGTATTATTATGACTAATGCAGAAAAAGCACTTGCCCTTCACGAAGAATGGCAGGGTAAATTCGAGACTACACCTAAAATGAGCATCACTACAAGAGAGGATCTCGCTCTTGCTTACACACCTGGCGTTGCAGAACCATGTAAGGTAATTGCCCAGGATAAAGAAGCAGCATACAAGTACACAATCAAGTCTAACACAATAGCCGTTGTATCTGATGGAAGTGCAGTTCTTGGACTTGGCAATATCGGCGCCCACGCTGCTATGCCTGTTATGGAAGGCAAGGCTGTTCTTTTCAAATCATTTGGCGGCGTTAATGCTGTTCCAATCTGCCTTGATACACAGGACACAGAAGAGATTATCAAGACTGTAGTTAATATTGCTCCTGCATTTGGTGGAATCAATCTTGAAGACATATCCGCTCCAAGATGTTTTGAGATAGAAGAAAGATTAAAGAAGCTTCTTGACATTCCTGTATTCCATGATGACCAGCATGGTACTGCTATCGTTGTATTAGCAGGTATTATCAATGGTCTTAAAGTTACAGGCAAGAACAAGGAAGACTGTAAGGTAGTTGTCAACGGTGCTGGTTCAGCCGGCGTAGCCATCACTAAGCTTTTACTCACATATGGCTTCAAGCATGTTACTATGTGTGATAAGTCAGGTATCCTCTCTAAGTCATCAGAAGGACTTAACTGGATGCAGGAATCAATGATGGATGTAACTAACCTTGAAGGCAAGACAGGAACACTTGCTGATGCACTTAAAGGTGCTGATGTATTCGTAGGTGTATCTGCTCCTAATATCGTAACTCCAGAGATGGTTTCATCAATGAACAAGGATTCAATCCTTTTTGCCATGGCTAACCCAGTTCCTGAGATTATGCCTGATGTTGCCAAAGCAGCCGGCGCAAGAGTTGTCGGAACAGGACGTTCTGATTTTCCTAACCAGGTTAATAATGTTATTGCTTTCCCAGGTATATTCAAGGGTGCTCTTAAAGGACGTGCAACACAGATTACAGAAGAGATGAAGCTCGCTGCTGCTCTTGCAATAGCTAACCTCATCCCCGACAGCGAATTATCAGATACTAATATTCTTCCAGAAGCATTTGACCCTAAGGTTACTGACGTTGTATGTCAGGCTGTTATGGATCACATTGTCAAGTAATAATGAGACCTTATTTTTACTCACTAAATGAATATCTGAAAGATACCTATGGTGTCAAAATGTACAAATTAGCCCTGAACGGTGGGATGACATGTCCCAACCGCGATGGGCTAATTGATACAAGAGGATGTATATTCTGTAGTGCCGGCGGTTCGGGAGACTTTGCCAACAATAACATTGAAGCTGCCAAAAAGCTTGTGAGCAGCAAATACACCGGCAATGACTATATAGCTTACTATCAGTCATACACCAACACTTACGCCTCTGTTGAATACCTTAAGAATCTTTACACGCCATGCATAATGCGTGATGATATACGAATCCTGTCTATCGCGACAAGACCAGACTGCCTCAGTGATGAGTGCATTGAACTTCTTGCCGGACTAAACAGGATTAAACCTGTCTGGGTTGAACTTGGTCTTCAGACCATTAATCCAGATACAGCAGCTTTTATAAGACGTGGATATCCGCTTGACATATATGACAAAGCTGTCTTAAAATTACGTGCGGCAGGCATATACACAATTGTCCATATGATTGTAGGTCTTCCCGGCGAAGACATTAACGACTATCTTGCTACAGCCCGTTACATCGCCAGTTCAGGTGCGGACGGAATCAAGATAGCACTTCTGCATGTTCTTAAAGGAACTGACCTTGCAGATTATTATTATAACAAAGTATTTGATACATTAAGCATGGATGAATATATACATATCCTCGGCAATATTATAGAGGTTCTTCCTAAAGACATAGCAATCCACCGCCTCACTGGTGATGGACCTAAGAATCTTCTAATATCGCCTTCATGGAGTGCCAATAAAAAGCTTGTATACAACAGTATTATCAAATATTTCAAAGAAGCACAGATTTATCAGGGGAGATTATACCAATGAACACAGATTCAACAACATTATACAAATTAATGATAATGTATATGCTCAACAGAGTTAATTTTCCGCTCTCTAACAGCCAGATATCGGAATTCATGTTAGAAAAGCAGTATACGAATTATTTTACTCTGCAGGAAGTCATTAACAGCCTTGTATCTGATGGTTTCTTATCTGTTGTATCGTACCGCAACAGCACGCAGTACAAGCTCACATCTGAAGGCACAGAGACAATAGGATTTTTCTACACTAAGATTTCCCAGAGCATAAGGGATGACATAGATGATTATATCAAAGCAAACAAATACGAATTAAAATGCGAAGTCGGAACAACTGCTGATTACTACAGAAACACAAACGGTGATTACACAGTCCACTGTCAGGTCAAGGAAGGTGATGCCACACTGATTGAACTTAATGTATCAGTTCCAATCGAACAGCTCGCTGACAAAATGTGTTCTAACTGGAAGGAAGCCAGTCAGGATATATATGATTTCGTGATTCATAAGATGATGTAAAAATGGCCATGCTTTTGAGGCACTGAAGTGTCCCTTCAAGGCATGGTCATTTTTCTTTAAGATTGCATATGTGATAGTTTATTTTATTGCTCTTCTGGCAGGACATAGCTGTCTACTATCTGCCAGAGCTTATCAATATTCTGCTTAGTCTCAGACGACACTGCTATTATTGTATCTTCTGGCTGTAATCCAAGTCCAGTCTTAACAGCCTTCACATGCTTGTCAATCTGGCTTCGTTTAAGCTTATCCAGCTTGGTAGCTATAATAACCGGTCTGTATCCATTGGCAACAATCCAGTCATACATCATCTTATCATTGGCTGATGGGTCATGTCTTATATCTATAAGAAGAAATACCTGCTTTAGCTGTGTTGACTTTTTCAGGTATCTTTCTACCATCTTACCCCATTTTTCTTTGACAGACTGGGACACATTGGCATATCCATATCCCGGAAGGTCGACAAGATACATGGCATCATTGATATTATAGTAGTTAATTGTCTGTGTTTTACCCGGCTGGCTTGATATTCTCGCATACGACTTTCTATTCATAAGTGCATTGATAAGCGATGATTTGCCGACATTAGATTTGCCCGCAAATGCGACCTCTGGAAGCTCTGTCTCTGGCACTGTGCTTGTTATACCTATGACGATGTCCAGATTAACCTTTTTAATAACCATTAAATCCACCCTTCTACTCTTTACAAGAGATTCTACTCAACAGGTTTTGCAAGCGCAGTCTTTAATACCTGCTTCATATCACTGGCATAGACAATCTCCATACCGCCTGTTATCTCCTCATCCAGCTCTGCAACATCTGCCTTGTTCTTCTCTGGAACTATAACTGTCTTAACACCAGCAGTCCTGGCAGCAAGAAGCTTCTCTTTAAGACCGCCTATAGGAAGAACTCTTCCCCTAAGTGTAACCTCTCCTGTCATGGCAACATCAGAGCGGACAGGAATACCTGTCACTGCTGAAAAAATCGCTGTAGACATTGTAACTCCGGCAGATGGTCCGTCCTTAGGCACTGCTCCCTCTGGTATATGTATGTGTACAACATTATTATCAAAGAAATTATCTTTAACCTTATATGGTGCCCTGCCAACGATTGAACGCACATATGTAAGCGATATGCGTGCTGATTCCTTCATGACATCTCCCATCTTACCAGTAAGGATAAGAGATTCTTTACCCGGCATAGTATTAACCTCTATCTCAAGAGTATCACCGCCAACCGCTGTCCACGCAAGACCTCTTACAATTCCCACATCATCATGTGAGTTAATCTTATCCTGTGTGTATTTAGCCTTGCCAAGATAATCCGCAATATTCTTGCCAGTGATAGATACTTTTCTCGCTCCATGCTGTATACCTTCACCATCATAGAGGTCTCTTACGACCTTTCTGCATACCTTGGCTATATTTCTCTCAAGATTACGCACTCCGGCTTCTCTTGTGTATCCGTCAATTATTCTGCTGATTGCACTGTCAGAAAAACTTATATCTGACTTTGCAAGACCATTTTTCTTAATCTGCTTGGCAACAAGATATTCCTTTGCAATGTGCATCTTCTCATTCTTAGTATAGCTGCCAACCTCTATAATCTCCATTCTGTCAAGCAGAGGTCTGCTGACATTAGAAAGGTCATTGGCTGTAGCTATGAATAATACCTGTGACAAATCTGTCGGAAGCTCCACATAGTGATCGATAAATCTTTTGTTCTGCTCGCCGTCAAGAACTTCAAGCAGGGCAGATGCTGTATCAGAACGATAATCACTGCTGACCTTATCAATCTCATCAAGAAGCATAAGAGGATTCTTAACGCCGGCTTTCTTAATTCCATCTATAATTCTTCCCGGCATTGCTCCGACATATGTCTTTCTGTGGCCTCTTATCTCAGCCTCATCCCTGACACCACCAAGGCACACTCTGACATACTTCTTATTAAGGGCATCTGCAACACTTCTCGCAATGCTTGTCTTACCAGTTCCCGGAGGGCCTACAAGACATATGATAGGTGCATCTGATGCATCTGTCACATTTCTGACTGTAAGAGCTTCTAAGATTCTTTCTTTAATCTTAGTCATTCCATAATGGTCTCTGTCAAGAACTCTCTTGGCATTGTCTATGTCTTTGTTATCCTCACTGCAATTGTCCCATGGAAGAGAAAGAAGTGTCTCTATATATCCACGCTCAACATTTGCCTCGGATGAACCGCCTGTGATTGCCCTGAAACGCTTTATTTCTTTGCGTATACTCTCCTTTATCTCCTCGGAAGCATTGAGCTTTTCAAGCTTCTCTGTATACTCATCCGCCTCAGATACAACGCTGTCAGTACCATCAAGCTCCTGGCTTAAAACCTTCATCTGCTCACGGAGTATATACTCCTTCTGGTTCTGTTCAACCTTATCCCTTACTTTTACAGCAAGTTCCTCTTTAATTCTAAAAATGTTGATTTCCTCAGTAATGTATTCAACTATCTTGTGATAAAACCGCTCAATATCATCCAGCTCAAGAAATTCCTGTCTCACATAATATGGCATAGGATAATCTATAGCCATCTTCATCATCAATGCAGCGGCATCCTCTATCTTCATCCATTTCTTGAGCATGTCTTTATTGAGGTTTGCATTCAGCGCACCTATCTGCTTGATAACCTCTCTAAGCCCCATAACCATAGCTTTAGAAGTGTATTTGTCAGGTTCCTCTATCCATGCATCAGCAGTCTCAACATTAGCCACGAAGCCTGTCTCTGTCTCTCCTATATACTGCACTATTGCTTTCTTCTTACCTTCAACCTGGACACGGTATATATTATCAGGCAGCTTGGCAACCTGTGTGATAACTGCAACTGTTCCGGTCTCATACAAATCTTCTGCCTTAGGCTCTGCAACATCAAAATCTCTCTGCGCTGTAAGGAAAATCTTCTGGTTATCGGAAGCCAGTGCCTTCTCCAGTGCTTTTATAGAACATTTTCTGCTTATATCAAAATGTATGACCATGTCAGGTAACATGGTCATACTTCTCAATGCGATAGCAGGTAAAATTAATATTTCCATATTAATCCTCCATATGCTAAATATTACTCAGCCTTTTTGACAACATCTTTTCTGTATTCAATAACAGGCTTAGCTGTACCATCGACAGCCTCTTTAGTGATGATACATTTGGCGATAGTATCATCTGATGGTATTGTATACATAACATCATTCATGACAGACTCAAGGATTGAACGAAGTCCTCTTGCTCCTGTCTTTCTCTCAAAACTCTTCTTGGCAACCTCTGTCAATGCATCGTCAGTAAACTCAAGCTCAACCTCATCAAGTGAGAACAGTGCTTTGTACTGCTTAACAATAGCATTCTTAGGCTCCTTTAAGATACGCACGAGTGCTTCCTCATCAAGTGAATCAAGAGATACAACAACTGGAACTCTTCCGACAAACTCTGGTATAAGACCGAATTTGATAAGATCCTGTGGAAGAACCTGCGCAAACATCTCTCCTACATCCGCTTCTTTCTTCTCCTTGACTTCTGCATTGAAACCTATAGAGCTCTTATCCATTCTTGACTCTATAATCTTCTCTAATCCGTCAAATGCACCACCACATATGAATAATATGTTAGTTGTATCGATTGGGATAAGCTCCTGCTGCGGATGCTTTCTGCCACCCTGTGGTGGTACAGATGCAACAGTACCCTCAAGTATCTTAAGAAGTGCCTGCTGAACGCCCTCACCTGATACGTCTCTTGTTATTGATACATTCTCTGATTTCTTGGTAATCTTATCTATCTCATCAATATAGATTATTCCATATTGAGCTTTTTCAACATCATAATCCGCCGCCTGAATAACCTTTAAAAGGATATTCTCAACGTCCTCACCTACATATCCTGCCTCTGTAAGAGTTGTGGCATCTGCAATCGCAAATGGCACATTAAGTATTCTTGCAAGATTCTGTGCAAGAAATGTCTTACCTGAACCTGTTGGGCCAAGCATAAGGATATTACTCTTGGCAAGCTCTACATCAACTTTCTTTCCTGACAGGATTCTCTTATAATGATTATATACAGCAACAGCCAATACTTTCTTAGCTGCTTCCTGACCTACAACGTAATCATCAAGAAATTCTTTGATTTCTTTAGGCTTAAGAAGATTAATGTCTAACTGTACATCATCTAAGTCCTCGGCATCGTCATCTGCAAGAAGCTCTTCATCAAGAATCTCTCCGCAAAGAGATACACACTCATCACATATGTATACTCCATTAGGACCAGCAATAAGCTTTTTTACTTTGTCCTGTGTCTTATTACAAAATGAGCATTTTAACTTCTCATCAATATTCTTCCCTGCCATATATACCTACTTTCCAAAAATGGCTGCCACATATCAAGTACGTGACAGCCCTAAATTCATAATCTAATCTTATCTCTTCTCAACTATGCTGTCAATCAAGCCATATGCCAATGCTTCCTGAGCTGTCATATAGTTATCACGCTCTGTATCACGAGCAATCTCTTCTACTGACTTACCAGTATTAGCTGCAAGAATTTCATTTAACTTATTTCTAGTCTTTAAGATGTTCTCGGCAACGATACGAATCTCAGTCTCCTGACCTCTTGCTCCGCCTGATGGCTGATGAATCATAATCTCAGCGTTAGGTAAAGCCATTCTCTTGCCTTTAGCACCACCTGATAAAAGGAATGCTCCCATACTTGCTGCCATGCCCATACATATAGTAGAGACATCACACTTAATATACTGCATAGTATCATATATGGCAAAGCCTGCTGAAACAGAACCACCAGGACTATTAATATAAAGATGGATATCCTTGCTTGGGTCTTCTGCTTCAAGGAATAACATCTGTGCAACTATTATATTAGCTGATACATCTGTAACTTCCTCTCCAAGAAAGATAATTCTATCCTTTAAAAGTCTTGAATATATGTCGTAAGATCTCTCTCCACGACTTGTCTGCTCTATGACATAAGGTACTAAACTCATACACTCACCTTGCCTTTCACTTATTATGACTTAATTTCAATTATGCTGATTACTTCTCAACTGCACTTGAAACGATAAGCTCAACAGCCTTCTGGATTGCGATATCGTCTCTCATCTGTGTAGCTTCCTTGTCACCCATGAACTCTTTAATCTGGGCAACTTCCATCTTATACATATCAGCCATCTTCTGAAGCTCTGCCTCGAACTCTTCGTCAGAAACTGTTATATTCTCTGCCTTGGCAACTGCCTCAAGAACAAGGCTGTTCTTAATTCTCTTCTCTGCCTCTGGCTTCATATCCTCAACAACCTTATCTGCTGTAAGACCTGTGTACTTGAAGTACATATCTAATGAAAGACCCTGCTGCTGTAATCTCTGTGCAAAATCCTCAGCCATTCTTGTAACCTGTGTATCAATCATAGCCTGTGGAATATCCATCTTAGAATCAGCTACGATCTTATCGATAGCCTCAGACTCCTTCTTAGACTTAGCTTCTGCTGCCTTACGCTCTGCTATCTTATTCTTAAGGTCTGCCTTATATTCATCAAGTGTATCGAAATCTGATACATCCTGAGCGAAATCGTCATCTAAATCAGGAAGCTGCTTTTCCTTGATCTCCTTAATAGAAACCTTGAATGTAGCTGGCTTGCCCTTTAATTCCTCAGCATGGTAATCTTCTGGGAATGTAACGTTAACTTCTTTCTCATCACCAATGTTCATGCCGATAAGCTGATCTTCGAAATTGTCGATGAATGAATGTGAACCGATTGTAAGTGGATAATTCTCACCCTTACCGCCGTCAAATGCAACACCATCAATAAATCCTTCGAAATCAATAACTGTCATATCGCCATCTTTAACTGGTCTGTCTTCAATTGTAACTGTTCTTGAGTTCTGCTCTGCAACCTTCTTTAATTCTTCCTCAACATCAGCATCTGTAGCTTCTGTATCAACCTTAGTTACCTCAACACCCTTGTAGTTACCAAGCTCAACCTCTGGTCTTACTGCAACTGCTGCTTCAAATACGAAAGGCTTACCCTTCTCTAACTGTGTAACAGTAATCTTAGGCTGTGAAACGATATCAAGTTCGCTCTCTACGCAAGCCTTTGCATAGGCATCAGGAATAATTGCATTAGCTGCATCCTCAAAGAATACTTCCTGTCCATAGAGCTGCTCGATCATCTTACGTGGAGCCTTGCCCTTTCTGAATCCAGGCACATTAATCTTGTTCTTGCTCTTATTATATGCAGTGTTAAGACCTGCCTCAAACTCCTCAGCAGTAGCCTCAATCACAAGCTTAACCATATTCTTCTCTTCTAACTGTTCAACTTTGAAACTCATTTTAAATCCTCCCTGTTTCCATCTATGCAAAGGATTATGTATCATGTATAAACCTTTACAACCGTACATACGTTGTAGATTATAGCATATGACATGTCGTGTTGCCAACTATTTTTTATAAAATATTCATTAAGATGTTGGGGTCAAAAGGTATTTTGACCCCTTTGATACCAGATTGCTACGTGCTT
>URGC01000023.1 GCA_900547255.1 uncultured Eubacterium sp.
CAGTGACTTTTGTTTTTTTCTTTTTGGATACTTTCCGCTCATTTTTTCCTTTGCCATCTAATTCTCCTTCATTCTGTTTCAAGAGATACAATCCCTGAATAATTCCAAATAAAATCATCGTGCTGAGCATGGAGCTTCCACCGTAGCTTACCAGCGGAAGGGTCACTCCGGTAGACGGAATAAACTTTGTAACTCCACCAATCGTCAGAAACACCTGGAATCCATAAACGGTTCCGAGTCCTAATGCCACCAGTTTATAGAACTGATTTTTCATCTGCATTGCAATGTTAAAAAACATCAAAAAGCAGCTGATGCAGACCATAATCAGACACAGCGCAAAAATTCCGCCAAGTTCCTCGGAAATTGCCGAGAACACAAAGTCCTGCTCCACAACCGGTATCTTATTCGGCACTCCCTGATAAAGCCCCATTCCAAACCAGCCGCCCGTTCCGATTGCAAAAAGAGACTGGCATATCTGATATCCGCTTGAGTCAATTGTAGCCCACGGGTTCCTCCATATAGTCACTCTCTGTCTTATATGGGCAAAAAGCTTATATGCTATAACTGATGCCACAGCACCAGATACTATGCCATACAGCATATAGTCAACTCTTTTCGTTGCAACATAGAGCATACAAACATACACAACGAAAAATATAAGTGCCGCTCCCAAATCCTTGGACAATACCAGTATAATCACATGTACAGCCGCCATAATTGTCGTTATCAGAGTCTGCTTAAAATCAATCGCCTTGTTGAACATCGATGCAATAAACATGACATACAAAATCTTGACAAACTCACCCGGCTGTACTGACACAGGGCCTATTGTAAGCACAAGATTAGCACCATATACCTGATTAGAAAACAGCACGATAACAAGCAGTACAAGCCCTGCAGCACAATACGCCCATCCCATGTTCCTGAATCTTTTAACCTTCTTTATAAGCCATGGTATAAAGAAACATATGACTGTGGAGCCACACGCTATTATGAACTGCTTGATACATTTGTTGTAATCCAGCCTTGCAATTACAATGAAGCCTATAGCGATAAGCATGCACATATTGTTAATCAATAATCGTGATGCCTTGGGATATAATATATCAAACACCGCAATAACCACAAAAAGATATATTATCTGCGCAAAATACAGTATCAGATAATTAACATTCTCTCCATTATTAATATAAAGTATGAAATATCCCAGAAGATGTATGACAAACATAAACAGATTCTGGAAAATGTACACTGCCCTTCTCTTCTCTTCATCCTTGACAGATGCTCCGTAATATGACACCGCCGTATAAAAAGCCATCATAAAGGCAAATGCATATTTGGATAGTTCAATTAATACTATACGCATTATTCAACTCCTGTAATAAGGTGAGCCTTAAAACCTTCCTGTAAATCATCTTTAAAGCCTTCACCATGTCTAATCTTATCCTTATGCCAGCTATACTCACTCCGTATATAGTCAGGCGCAATGCTTTTAACAATCTCACTGTCCCTGTCCACATCAAGCCTCTTAGAATTAAGCATAAGGCTGTAGCAGTAATCACATTTGCTAAGAACATTATAAGACAAGTCACGTCTTTTATCATTAAGTGTTATGATTCCATTAGCTTTATCGCACAATCCATATGTCCTTCTCACACACTGCTTTGATACCATGACAGGAATGTCAGAGCTTATTATAAGCTCAACATCACAGTCTGTATCAATCATATTAATCTCCTTTGATGTAAGCTCATATGGATAAGTAATTCTTATCAGATTAAGATTACTGTTATTCACAACCTCTTTAAGCATATTATAAGCCATATTGTTCCAGCAGTACATATTGGCATCTGTTACAACCTTTGCACCGGGTACAATCTCTCCTAAGATGCCAAGCTCTTCTAAGTTGCGCACTAAGAATGTATCTATTCCTGTATTCACGCACCCTTTTATCAGCTCTGTAACTTCCACATGATCCTGCATGGTTATAATATGAGGAAGTGCCGCTATAATATCAACGCCACGCTTTTGTATATCTCTTACAGCTTCAATTCCCTGTCCTGTCAACACTTCACGTTCTATATATAACGCTGACAGCTCATATCCTGTATCAAGCATGGCTGATACATCTTTAAGCTGCTCTTCTCCTGATGCAAGAAGTGTGTTATGCATAATGCCATTGCCTTCGCTGTGTCTGACAGAACTTTTGTATGCATTCTCATCACATGGCTTATATGTTCTTCTATAAGAATCAATTATTATACGTGTCAGTTCCTCTATTCCCTGTCTTCTGATGTCATTAATCCACGCAACCGGCAGGAACACATCACCATCAATTGTAACATTGACACTACCAGGAACGAATGATGTATTGCCAAGCTTGCAGAGCTTCTCCCTTACAGCATCAGGCTGTGCTGCTGATTTCACTGCTGCCTCTGCTTCTGCCCCATACACAACTGCTTCATATCCCATTGAAGTAAGTCTTAATCTTACAGGTTTTCCAAGTGACACATGCATGTCCATATCAACTGGTGCATTGCCATTCTTGGTATTATCCACAAACTCATCAATAACCTTCTGGGTTATTTTATTATTTCTTGTTCTGAATACCGTTTTTCCTTTGTGCAGAGGATATTTCCTTGGCAGATTGACAACGAATGTCTCACCCGCCTTATAACTTCCACCGCTTGAAAAAGAATTGTCTCCGTCTATCTCAAATACATCCTGTGGATTAATATCTCTTAAAGCCTTAAATGTTATCCTTCCGTTAACGTTCTCCTTAACTTCCAGCGCAGGTGTTCCCATATGGTTAGGACGCTCTATGCTCATCATCGTCCTGCCCTTTTTCTCTTTGTAGTAGCCTGTCGTGAAACCGCCTCTGTTGTATATATCCATAAGCTCTTCTATATCAGAATCACTTACCTTATAGCCTTTTCTTCCTTTGGCAAGATACATATCGACATATCTGCGGTAGATGTTCGTAACCTCTGATGCATAAGTTACATTCTTCATTCTTCCTTCAATCTTTAAAGAATACACTCCGGCATCTATAACATCTGGAAGCACCTTTAACGCACACATATCCTTAGGACTTAACGGATAATTCTGGTTATTATTATTAATTCTTTTAGAATTATTGTACACATCATATGCCAGACGGCAGCTCTGTGCACATCTGCCCCTGTTGCCGCTTCTGTTTCCATTCATGCTGCTTAACAGGCACTGTCCTGAATAACAATAACATAACGCACCATGTACGAATGATTCTATCTCTATATCGACCTTATCATGTATCGCCCTGATTTCATCAGATGTAAGCTCTCTTGCAGTCACAATTCTTGAGGCTCCCATATCTTTTAGAATCTTAGCCCCACAGCTTCCTGTTATCGTCATCTGTGTGCTGGCGTGAAGTGCCAGTTCTGGAAATTCATGTCTAAGCACATTAAACACTCCAAAATCCTGCACTATAGCTGCATCAAGCCCAGCCTCATAATATGGCTTCATATACTCTACAAGACTTTTATTAATCTCGCTTTCTTTGAGAAGAGTATTAACTGTAAGATATATCTTAGAACCTCTTATATGCGCAAAATCAATCGCCTCAAGCATCTCTTCCCTGTTAAGATTGCCAGCATATGCCCTTGCCCCGAACATATCTCCGCCAAGATAGACAGCATCAGCTCCCGCCCTTATAACAGCTTTACATATATCAAGTGAGCCAGCCGGCGCAAGCACTTCAACTTCTCTCATTATATTCTCCATTTCATAATCAGATAGATTTTGACCCCAACATCATTTTATTTAAGGAAATAAACCTGCAATTTGCGGACAAATCACAGGTTTAACATCAGTTTATTATTTGGCATTGAGTTCTGTCTCAAGCTTAACTATATTCTTCTGGTACTTATTAATCTCTTTTTTTAGTTCTTCAACCTCTTTAGCAGATGTATCTGCCTTTATCTGAGCAGCGATAAGTTCATGCTTAAGATCATATATCTCCTTATCCTTATCTTCTATCTCCTCTGATAAGCTGTCTCCAAGCTTCTTAGCCTTGAAATAATCATCAGCGATATTAAGATACATAAGGTTAGCCCTCATCTCAGATGATAATCTTCTATATGAATCTTCCCTATTATATTCAGACATCTTGCCGTTAATATAGCTGGCAACTTTCTGAAGATACTCTTCGCTCTCGTAGCCACTGACTGTGAACACCTTTCCGCCAATCACTACATCTGTATTATTCTTTGATGCCATGACATCCTCCCTATGTAAAACACAAATACTTGTTATATTATATCATAAAAAGCTATACATGTTCAATACCTAGATTTTGATAGGCAAGTTCTGTTGCAACTCTTCCTCTCGGAGTCCTGTTGATAAATCCATTCTGTAGAAGATATGGCTCATATACATCCTCCAAAGTTCCAGAATCCTCACCTATAGATGCCGCAAGAGTCTCGATTCCGACTGGCCCGCCAGAATACTTGTTAATGATTGTTGACAAAATCAATCTGTCATTGCGGTCAAGTCCGTCCTTGTCAACATCTAAAAGGTTAAGTGAATAATCTGCCACATCACCTGTGATTCGTCCATCATACTTAACCTGTGCGAAATCCCTCACACGCTTTAACAGTCTGTTGGCAAGTCTTGGTGTTCCTCTCGACCTTCTTGCAAGCTCCATGGCTCCCTGCTCATCTATATCCACTCCAAGGCATCCCGCAGACCTTATTATGATTGTCTCAAGCTCCTTGACTGAATAATACTCAAGGTGGTTGACAACTCCAAATCTGTCTCTTAATGGTGCTGACAGAAGTCCAGCTCTTGTTGTAGCCCCTACAAGAGTGAACTTTGGAAGCTCAAGCCTTATTGACCTTGCAGTTGCTCCCTTGCCAATCATAATATCTATCTGGTAATCCTCCATCGCAGGATAAAGCACCTCTTCTACCTGACGGTTAAGTCTGTGAATCTCATCCACGAATAAGACATCACCCTCTGACAGATTGTTAAGAATTGCAGCCATCTCACCCGGTTTTTCTATGGCAGGGCCGGAAGTCACCTTTATATGTGTTCCCATCTCATTGGCAATAATACCGGCAAGCGTTGTCTTACCAAGTCCCGGAGGCCCATAGAACAATACATGATCCAACGCATCATTACGCTCCTTTGCCGCCTCTATATACACTTTGAGATTGCGCTTGACCTTCTCCTGTCCCACATAATCCTCAAGCTTTAATGGTCTTAAATTATTCTCTGTCTTGACATCTTCCTCGATAATCTCGGTTGATATAATTCTCTTCTCCATCTAATAACCCCAATACAATTTAAAATAATGCCAGTTTTTTCAATGCACGCTTTAAAATTTCTTCTGAATCAAGCTCGTCCGCATTCTCAACATCTCTTACAGCCCTCATGGCTTCTGCACTTCCATAGCCTAAGCTTACAAGAGCCTCAACAGCTTCATTCTTCGCTATAAGAACATCATCTGTCTTAACAGTATTAACACTCTTGCTGTATGATTCAAATGTCTCTTCCAGCTTAATCTTATCCTTTAATTCCAAGATAAGCTTCTGGGCTGTCTTGCTTCCAATTCCCGGAGCTGTGGATATAAGCTTGGCATCATCCGAAAGAATCGCCAATCTTAAATCATCCGGCGATATTGTCGAAAGAATCGCCAATGCTCCCTTAGGTCCTATTCCGTTGACATTGATAAGCATCTTGAATATATTAAGGTCATCTCTTGACAAAAATCCGAATAAACTATGTGCATCCTCTCTTATCTGGAGATATGTATACACCTTAACCTCATCACCTATCGATGAAAATGATGATATAACTGTCGCTGGCACATGTATGTTAAACCCAATTCCATTGTTCTCAACAACAATAATGCCATCCTCTACTTCTGTAAGCTTTCCTTTTATATATGAAATCATATCTGTTACTCTTTATCCATTCCTATATTTAATATGTACCTATTCTAACATATTATTGTTCCATTCCCAAACAATAATTAACAAATTGCTGTGCTGTTCTTCCAGATATTCCACCATGGCTTAATTCCCACTTATTAGCTTCCTGCTTTAACTTCTCATCTGACATAGTTACACCGCTTCTTCTTGCAAGCCTGATTACTATATCAAAATACTCCTGCTGGCTTGGCTTAGAATAGCATATCTGGCATCCAAACCTGTTGACAAGTGACATCTTCTCTTCCATTGTATCTGATTTGTGCATGCCATTGTTAACTTCCATATCATTTCTGTCATTCCATGTCTCTTTGATAAGATGACGTCTGTTAGATGTCGCATATATAAGGATATTATCCGGCTTAGTTTCGACACCGCCCTCGATAACAGCCTTTAAGAACTTATATTCAATCTCAAATTCCTCAAATGACAAATCATCCATATATATAATGAACTTATAGTTACGGTTCTTAATCCTTGCAATAACCTCAGAAAGGTCCTTGAACTGATGTTTGTATATCTCAATCATTCTAAGTCCCTGGTCATAATACTGGTTGACAATCGCCTTGATGCTTGTAGACTTACCTGTTCCGCTGTCACCGAATAACAGACAGTTATTAGCCTTTCTTCCAGCAACAAATGCTTCCGTATTATCAACAAGCTTCTTTTTTTGTATCTCATATCCAACAAGGTCATCAAGAGTAACTTTATCCATATTATTAATAGGATTAAATTTAACACTTCCATCTGGATTATTGCTGATTCTAAATGCCTTGTTAAGGCCGAACATTCCAACACCATAATCCTTATAAAATCCTGTTACTGCCTCAAAAAACTCCCCGTCTGACTTAGCGTCTGCAAGCTTTTTGCTGAGAGCCTGAACTTTCTCGCTCACATTGGCATTGTACATAAGTTCTTTCTTGCATATTGCCTTGTAATTAGTAAGGATACTGAAACAGTCTATTCCAAGTTCTCTTTCTATCTCTGTGAAATCATAGTGGAAAAGGATTCTATAATTATGAAAGTCATTCAGTGCAAATGTATTGACACTTCCATCACTTGCCCCGACCTTCTCACATGTTATGCTGAATGGATTCTCTGTTGTGATAAGTACGAATGTAAGATAATTCTGCCACAGATTGCCATCAAATCCATAATCAGTCGCAACAGCAAGTATATGCTTAACCTGGGTGTATATAAGACCTGTAAGCTCTGCCTTGCTGCTCCCACCATTCTCAAACTTTCTGAATATATCTGCAAGCTGCATTAAAATGGTATTATTATTCATATCTCCATATATGATTAAATTAGAAACTTCCTTATACATAAATCAAACCTTCCTTATATACTTGTATTTTGGTATTTATAGGTGTTAAAACTTTTTAAAGTCTTTTATCGTAAATACTTATATCCTATAATATAATAATAGTCGTTTTTGTCAAACACTTTAATTTTCTATTGACACCAAAAAAAGTAATGATATAATGACTAGAGACTTTAAAAAAAGTCTTATTTTTTGTTTTTTGACAAGATTTTTGGTTTATCCAAGTTTGAGAGGAATTACAATGAAAGCAATTACTGCTATCAACACTATCCTTTATATTTCTTTAACGGTATTATACTTTTATCAGATGATATACATATTAGTAGCACTTTATAATGAGAAGCACAAGACGAAGCAGGTTTATGAACCAAAAGCTCTTCATAGATTTGCTTTTATTATTGCTGCCAGAAACGAAAGCGCTGTTATAGCTAACTTAATCAAGAGTATCAAAGCCCAGAACTATCCTTCTGAACTTATTGATGTAATTGTAGTTGCTGATAACTGCTCTGATAATACCGCAGAGATAGCAAGACAGAATGGTGCAATCGTATATGAGCGATTCAGCACAACTCTTGTTGGAAAAGGTTATGCGCTTGACTATGCTTTTTCTAAGATTAAAGAATATAACGGATCGTATAATGCCTATGATGGCTACTTTATCTTTGATGCTGATAACGTAATCAACAAAGATTATGTTAGTGCCATGAACAAGACTTTCGACCAGGGATACAAGGTTATCACAAGTTATCGAAATTCTAAGAACTTCGACACTAACTGGATTACTTCAGGATATTCGTTATGGTTCTGCCGTGAGGCTAAATACCTTAACAATCCTAGAATGATTCTCAAGACAAGCTGTGCTGTATCAGGTACCGGCTACCTTGTAGACAGCTCAATAATTACTAAGTATGATGGATGGAAATGCAATCTTCTTACTGAAGATATTGAATTTTCCGTTGTTAATATTCTTGATGGTGTTAAGATTGGATACTGCTCTGATGCGATGTTCTATGATGAACAGCCAGAGACATTCAAGCAGTCATGGAATCAGCGTTTACGCTGGTCTAAGGGATTTTATCAGGTAATGTTCAGATATGGCAAGCAGCTCCTCAAGATGGGCTTCAAGCGACATGAGCTTTTCGTATCATGTTATGATATGTTCATGACAATCGCTCCTGCTACTCTTCTTTCAGTTGGATGTATTATTATTAATATCATCTTCCTGTTTATGGGTACAAGCGATCCTATCGCTTTCAAGGCAATCTTCCCAGAAGCCATTCTGTCGATTGTACTTGGTCTGGTAAGCTTTTGTCTCCTTATGTTCTCTATCGGATGCATAACAATGGCAACCGAGTGGAACAAGATAATTGCAAAGCCTAGCAGAAAGATAATGTCATTATTCACATTTCCATTCTTTATGCTGACTTATATACCTATCTCACTTGTAGCTTTAGTAAAGAAGGTTGAATGGAAACCAATTACACACTGTGTTTCCAAGTCAATGGAAGAGATTGAGAATGAAACAGTAAAATAGTTAATACTAAAGGGATGAGGTCATACGATCTCATCCCTTTTTAATTCAGTCATCTTATTATTATATTCTAATCTGACCAGATAATTATTATCTAAAATTTTTCGTCACCTTTTCTACTCTCTTAATTATCAGTGCTGCCACAATTCCTATCACTACACCTGTGACTATACCGCTAATCATAAGAACTGGAAGATAATATGCTATAGCAGGGGTTTCCATTATGAATACCGCAGCTATAATCTGTCCGACATTGTGCATCACACCACCGGCAACGCTTATTCCAACCTCCGAGAACTTATCTGTCTTCTTTAGTATTCCCATGACAACAATACTAAGCACTGCTCCTGATATACTGAATATAAATGAATTAAAATTGCCAAACATCATCGCCGTAAGCACAACCCTTAATATATCAACGCATACCGCCTCAGAATAGCCTATTGTAAACATGACAACAATTATAGCCATATTGGCAACACCCAGCTTAATGCCCGGAATTGGAAGCGGAACAGGTATCAGAGTCTCTATATAACTGAATATCATTGCAAGTGCTGTCATAAGTCCGCACATTGTTATCTTTTTAGTTTTATTACTCATACTATACCTCTTTATCTTATTATTGAATTTCATTCTATCGAATTATCTTACTATCGAATCAAAATCTTCGTTATGTGAGCCATTACCACTCTTAATCTCAACAACAACCCTGTGTGGAAGACATACTATAGTCTCTCCTGCCCTGCTTATGCCGCCAGTCTTGACACATATCTTGTCCGGACAGTCAGCCTCACTGACATACGCCTTTCCATCAATAATGCTTATAACATTACTGCCGCCCTGATATCCCTCCACAGTTATTGTAGTATTCTCTGATAAGCTTAATTCACTTATAACATTCCCATCAACCTTAATCACAGCCATATCACCTTTATTGTGTGTCATATACACAAATGCCGCTGATATTAATGCAGCAGCTAAAACTACTGCTATAAGAATGAAATCCATACGACGACGTTTAGACATATATAATATTATCCCTTTCAACCAATAATAAAATAAGCCTGACAAAAGAGCAGCGACTCTACATAAATGTAAAGTACTTTCCCTTTGTCAGGCTACTCATCACATATATAATACCAGTATTACTTCTGTGATACAATTATCTTTTTAGGACATTTCTCAGCACACTTGCCACAGCCAGTACACTTGCTCTGGTCGATATGTGCAATATTGTTCTCAACTGTTATAGCACCGAATTCGCACTGCTTAGTACAGAGCATACATCCGATACATCCAACAGAACATACCTGCATAACATCCTTACCCTTGTTCTTTGAAGAACAATTAACTGCAAATGATGAATCATATGGTATAAGCTCGATAAGGTTTCTTGGACATGTTGCAACACACTTGCCACACGCCTTACATTTCTCCTTATCAACTACTGCAACACCATTAACAACATGAATTGCATCGAATGGACATGCCTTAACACATGAGCCAAATCCCATACATCCAAATGTACAGGCCTTAGGGCCACCGTTAGGTGCAATATTCATCATTGTACAATCCATAGCACCTGAATACTTGTAGTTTTCCTTTGCCTTCTCGCAATCTCCACCACATTTAACATATGCAGTCATTCTTGTTGAAACACCAGCTTCCTGACCCATAATAGCTGCAATCTTAGCTGCTACAGGTGCTCCACCTACTGGACATGCGCCACAATCAGCCTCTCCGGCAGCAATAGCCTTAGCTAAGGCATCACATCCTGCAAATCCACAGCCACCACAGTTATTACCTGGAAGCTGTTCTCTTACATCTATCTCCTTCTGGTCAACTTCTACAGCAAACTTTTTACCCATAAAGCCAAGGAAAAGACCCAGGAGTAGACCAACAATGCCGACAACAGCCGCTGCTATAATAATACCTGTCATTTAACTTTTCCTCCCTTATTATAATATACCAGAGAATCCAAAGAAGGCAATTGACATAAGTCCTGCTGTAAGAAGGACAATTGGCATGCCTTTGAAGCTTTCTGGTGTATCGTTATCTTCTATTCTCTCACGGATACCTGCCATGATGACAATAGCGATTGTAAAACCGATTGCTGTACCCAAACCAGCAACAACTGACTCGATAAATCCATAACCATTCTGTACGTTAGTTAATGCAATACCAAGAACAGCACAGTTAGTTGTGATAAGTGGAAGGTATACACCAAGTGCCTCGTAAAGAGGTGGCATACACTTTTTAAGAACCATCTCAACAAACTGAACCAATGATGCAATTACAAGAATGAATACGATTGTATTCAGATATGTAAGGTCAAGTGGTACAAGTATATAATCATATATAAGGCTGCATATAGCTGATGATATAGTAATAACGCCAATAACAGCACCGCCCATTCCTGCGGCTGTGTTAATTTTCTTAGATACACCAAGGAAAGGACACAGGCCAAGGAACTGGCTAAGAACTACGTTGTTAACCAACGCCGCACTAATAGCAATAATAATTAATTTCATAGCTGTCTCCTCCTAGTCTTCCTTCTCTGGTACACTACAGCATCCCTCAGGGAGTTCTGCTGGCTTCATACCATGTTTTCTCTTGATTCTGTTCATAAGAGCAATACACATTGCTAATACAAAGAACGCACCAGGTGCAAGAATAAAGATACTTGCAGGTGTATATCCCATTGTAGAGAAATCAACTAATGCGCTGCTTCCTGTTGAAAGGATTGTACCAGCACCGAGGAGCTCTCTGATAGCACCAAGAATTGTGATGGCAATTGTGAAACCAAGTCCCATACCGAGACCATCAAATGCTGATGGAATAACAGGATTCTTAGATGCATAAGACTCTGCTCTACCTAAGATAATACAGTTAACAACTATAAGAGGTATATAGATACCTAATGAATCATAAAGGCTTGGAAGAAAGCCCTGCATAAGGAACTGAACCATTGTAACGAATGACGCTACGATAACGATAAATGCAGGCATTCTTACGCCATCTGGAATAATCTTACGGAGTAAAGAAATCATAAGATTACTCATAACTAAAACTACTGTTGAAGAAAGTCCCATACCTATACCATTGATAGCTGATGTTGTAACAGCAAGTGTAGGACACATACCTAATGTAAGCACAAATGTAGGATTTTCTTTAATTATACCATTATAAAGTCTTTCAACACATTTATTCAATGCCAGCACCTCCTACTGTCTTCGCGCCAGTTGTCTTTAAGATATTAAACTCAGCCAACGCTGCATTAATTCCGCTAGTAACAGCCTTAGATGTTACTGTAGAACCACTGATTGCATCAATCTTATCATCTGCTGATGAACCAGTTCCATCTTTAACTAATGTAAATGAATCAACCTTTACGTTGTTAAACTGTGAAAGGAAGCTTGGGTCTGTCTTAGCTCTCATACCAAGTCCGGCAGTCTCACTTATTGAAAGGATTGATGTTCCCTTATATGTTCCGTCTGTGCCGACACCTACTGAGAACTTGATGTCTCCGGCATATCCGGCACTATCTGTAACTGTAATTACATAACCAACAATCTTATTATCCTTAACACCGGCAACGATATCACTAATCTCATCATTAGCGAAATCTGCTACTGTTATAATATTGCTGTCATCACAAGTAACTCCTTCAAGTGCCTCAAAACTGTCAGCCTCTGGAAGAACTGCCTTGTATGCCTCCTGCTTAGCCTTCTCATTCTGATTAGCTATAGGAGCCTTAGTAACCTCATAAACTGCACCTAATAAAACACCTGCTATCAAAGTAATAGCAAATAAGATGCATGCGTCTTTAATAATCTTATTCATATTACTTTGCCTCCTTCTTCTCTTTAACAGGCTTCTGCTTGCCAAATGACTTAGGAACTGTAACCATCTCAATCAATGGAACTAAGAGGTTAGAGAATATGATTGCATATGAAACGCCCTCTGCTGAACCGCCATACATTCTGAATATGAATGTAAGAAGACCAAGAATCATACCAAACACAATCTTACCCATTGGAGTAATTGGTGATGTTACATAATCAGTTGCCATAAAGAAAGCACCTAATACGAGACCACCTGCACAGACTTCCTTGAGAAGATACTGTACATCAAACTGATGACCTGGTGCAAAAAGGAATATAAGCACTGCAAATGTTGCAATATATGTAACTGGAATCCTCCAAGAAATAACCTTTCTTACTAAAAGATAAACAGCACCGATCAAAAGACATATAATTGAAGTCTCACCGATAACACCGGCATGCTTACCAATGAATAATGTTAAAAGGCTTGTTGCTTCTGCTGGCTCTGCACCTGGCTTAAGAACTGCAAGTGGTGTTGCACCAGAATAAGCATCTGTCACAAAGTTAGTCATTGGGCCTGTAAATGCAATAAGAAGAAAACATCTTGCAGCAAGGGCAGGGTTCATGAAGTTCTGTCCAATACCACCAAAAAGCTGCTTAACAACTATAATTGCAAATATACATCCAATAATCTCAAATCCAACATTCAATGTTGATGGAATATTCATAGCAATCAAAAGACCTGTAACAGCCGCACTGAGGTCTGAAACAGTTACCTTAAGATGCATAAAATACTGATATATAGCTTCTGTAGCCACGCATGTTACAACACCGATAATTATTCTTAACAGTGCATCCATGCCAAAATTATAAATACCAAATATACAAGCAGGTGCTAATGCAATAAGCACATCTCTCATTATACTCTGAGTAGTTACCTTGCTACGTACATGAGGATTCGTCGATACGTTAAATACTTCGCTCACTTTTAATCCTCCTTACTTTTTTCTTCTGTTGGCGAGAACTGTACTTCTCATTGCCTTAATCTGCTGTGTTAATGGTCTCTTAGCTGGACAGACATATGAACAGCTTCCGCACATTACACATTCCATACCATCAAATTTGACAAATCCAGTCTCGTCATTCTTAGCTGCAAAGTTCGCAAGTTTTGCTGGGAGAAGGTGCTCAGGACATGCCTCGCCACACTTTCCACATCTGATACAGGCTGATGTCTCAAGCTTGGATACTACATCCTCCTTGAACACAAGAAGTGATGAACTTCCCTTAACAACTGGAACATCAAGACTGTACATGGCAAATCCCATCATAGGACCACCTGAAATGTACTTCTCAGGCTCACCAACTAATCCACCGGCAGCTTCAATAAGCTGACGATAGTTCATACCAAGCCATACATAGAAGTTACCTGGATTCTTAACGCCATCACCTGTTACTGTCACAATTCTCTTAGTAAGAGGCTTGCCCTCTATAACAGAAAGATAGATACTGTAGATTGTATCTATATTATGTACGATACATCCTGCATCTGCTGGAAGCATTGATGAATTAATGCTTCTGCCTGTTGTTGCATAGATAAGACTACGCTCACCACCCTGTGGGTACTTAGTCTTTAAAACCTTAACCTCAATGTCAGGTTCATTAGCAGTCTTCTCCTGCATTATCTTGATAGCTTCAGGCTTATTGTCCTCGATTGCAAATATACCTTTAGCATGGTCAAATAATGAAAGAGCGATTTTAAGACCACCTACAAGCTTGTCTGACTCTTCAAGCATTCTGCGGTAGTCAGATGTAAGATATGGCTCACATTCTGCACCATTGACAATAATATAATCAATTGCCTCTGGATTCTTAGGTGTAAGCTTAACATTAGTAGGGAAACCTGCACCACCCATACCAACTACACCTGCAGCTTTGATTCTCTCTCTTACTTCATCTCTTGTTAAATCCTCAAGTTTCTTTGGCACATATTCAACTTCCTTGTACTCGCCATCATTCTCAATGATAATTGAGTTACACATACCACCTGTTGCAAGAGTTCTTGGCTCGATAGCCTTAACAGTTCCTGAAACTGATGAATGAATATTAGCAGATACAAATCCGCCTGCTTCAGCTATTAGCTGTCCAGCAAGTACATAGTCTCCCTTTGCTACAACAGGAACCGCTGGTGCTCCAATGTGCTGTGAAAGCGGATATACCATATCGCCTTCAGGGAATAACTCTTTGATTGGTTTATCTTTTGATAAATCTTTACCATCAAAGGGATGTACGCCACCTTTAAATGTACATTTACCCATGACACACTACTCCTTATAATTTTAATTTAGTTATATTTTAGTCCAATAATTATTAAAAATCTACTTTTTTTTGTGTATATATTCATATATAATAAACGAAAGCTGACAGATTTTTAACACAAAAATATGTGAAATATTGACAAACGTAAGGGTTTTATATGAAAGACTTTGAATACACAACTATAACAGACACAGATATATTAATCAAAAGTTTAAACTATGCCACCAAAGATATAGACATAAAAGATTTAGTGTTTTTAGATATTGAGACTACCGGATTTTCACCTAAGAATTCAGTATGTTATCTTATTGGCACAGCCTATATTATCGGGAACCAGCTTATATGCAGGCAGGCATTTTCTGATACACCAGATGATGAAGCTGACATGCTCAATTCTTTTATAGGCAGCATCAATGCCAATTCCATAATCGTAACTTATAATGGTAGTAATTTTGATATTCCATTCATTGAAGCACGCTGCATGCGCCATGATATATGCGCTGATGCCATAAGCCAGTGCAGACAGATTGATATATACAGCCATATAAGAAAGCTGTCACGCCTGTTAAAATTGGATAATCTTAAGCAGAAAACAGTTGAAAAGTTCTGTGGAATTAACAGGGAAGATATATACTCTGGCGGTGAACTTATAGAAACCTACAAAGATTACATAATCAAATACAAATTAAACGATAATGACGCTGCTTCTGCTCTTGACAAGCTTCTTACCCATAACAGGGAAGACGTCATGGCTCTGCCTCTGATATGTCCGGTTCTTATGTATAACAGTCTGCTTCACATAGTTGAATGTGACAATTTGCAGATATCTGACATAATCATTGATAATTCAGCCGTAAGCTACACTCTAAATTCCCCTATGTGTTATCCCGGAAGATTATCGCTCAATCATAACGGGATTAATCTATGTGTATCAGATGACGCCATAACATGTATGATTCCTGTTATCAACGACATGTTAAAGCATTTCTATGCTGATTACAGAAACTACTACTACCTTCCTGCTGAAGACCGTGCCATACACAAAAGCATAGCTGCGTACGTTGATGGTTCAAGCAAGGAAAAAGCCAGCAAAGATAACTGTTACACTAAAAAAGCCGGATACTTCATTCCATACTATGATGAAACAAAATATCCAGCCTTCAGATACGAATATAATGATAAATCATTCTTCATACAATATGATGAAGAACTCCTTAACAATAAAGACTTCATAAAGCCATATATCCAGGATATAATCAATTCAATGACTGATAATTAAAGCTCACTGATGTCCTTAACCTTACGGTAGAAGAACAGCTTCTGGAAGTCATATCCTAACTCTCTGTGGTTGATAATCTGCTCTGTGTTACCAACGAACAGACAGCCATCTTTAACAAGTGACTTATTAAACTTGCAGTATATGTCATGCTTTGCTTCTTCTGTGAAGTATATAACAACATTACGGCATACTATAAGATGGCATCCTGTTGGATATGAATCTTTTAAGAGGTTGCTCTTCTTAAATTCAACACATCTCTTAATATCATCGCTTATCTTATAGAATCTGTCTCCCATCTTCTCAAAGTACTTATTCTTAAATTCATCTGGAAGACCTTTAAGGCTGGCAGCTCCATATACACCATCCTTAGCCTTTTCGAGCACCTGCTCATCTATATCAGTTGCTATAATCTTAATCTTGCGGAGCGGAACCTTCTTTGCAAGAACCATAGCCAGTGAATATGGCTCATCACCTGTAGAGCATGCTGCACTCCATATCTTAAGATTCTCACCAAACTTGCTTATCAGGTCTGGTAAAATATCATTCTCAAGTATTTTCCATAATGCTGGATTACGATAAAACTCTGAAACATTAATTGTAAGATAGTTAACAAACTGCTCAAGCATCTCCTTATCAGAGCTTAATGCCTGACTATAGCTGTCATATCCATCGAACTTATTACGCTCAATAAGAGAGTCAATTCTTCTCTTCATCTGTCTCTCTTTATAAGCATTAAGGTCTATGCTTGTAGCCTTGAAAACGTATTTTTTAAAATCTTCATAATCTTTTATCATAATACTGGTATTCCTCTTTCACTCATAAATTAAATAATTCTAGCCGGTTCATTGTTATTATTTTATCATATCTTTTGGTAAAAATCTTTATATTTGTTCAAATTTTTAATTAAATTATGCTAAAATAAATTAAAATCACGAAAATGAGGACTATATATGGACGAAGAAACACTCTTAAGGCGCAAAATCCTTGATACTGCCAACAAATCATATCAGGCAAATATATATACATATACAAACTTTCTAAGCATCAGCGAATTATCTGTATACAACACAATGAAAGATAAAATTTCATTCGTACATTCAGAGAGCTACGGCGGCAATCCTTCCTGTGAAAGGCAGGTAATCCAGTTTGGCGATGAAGAGACTCTTGGCTATAAGGGAGAATATCCTATATCACTTCTTCTTATAGAACCTCTCACACCTAAATTTGCAGAGAAGCTCGACCACAGAGACTATCTGGGTGCGCTTATGAACCTCGGAATCCAGCGCGAACTGATTGGCGATATTATAGTTGATGATAAGAATGCGTATGTGTACTGCATCGACCACATATCAGATTATATTACAGACAACCTCTCAACAGTACGCCACACACATGTCAGGGTAAACGTATGCGATTCATCTGTCATTGATTCTTTCACAAGGGAGCTTACTGATATTGAAGTAATCGCCGCCTCTCCAAGAATTGATGCCGTTGTGTCAAGCATAGCCAGGATTTCCAGAAGCCAGTGCCAGGAATTATTCACATCCAAGAAAATCTTCCTGAATGGCATATGCATGGAAAATAAAAGCTATCAGCTCAAAGAAGGTGATATACTCGTAATACGAGGAATTGGCAAGTTTATATACAATGGTTCCGGCAACGAGACGAGAAAAGGACGTGTGTATGTAAAATTACAGAAATATCAGGGTTAGCCCCAAAGATATATGACGAAGCGTGATGGTCATCCCACTCAACATGCTTCGTCATAATTATGAAAAAACAGGCTGTGTGTAGATTACCTAGCACACAGCCTGTTTAATATTAGATAGACTATCAAATTAATTATTCTTCCTCTGAAGCTTCTGCGGCATCATCATTAAGAAGTGCCTTCATGCTAAGAGAAATCTTCTTCTCAGCTTCGTTAAGGTCTACAACCTGAGCCTCAATCTCCTGACCAACTGAAAGTACATCACTTGGCTTGTTGATATGCTCCTTAGAAATCTGTGATACATGAAGTAATGCATCGATTCCATCCTCAAGCTGAACGAATGCACCGAAATCTGTCATTCTTGCAACTGTTCCCTTAACAACATTGCCAACTGCATACTTAGTTGCTACGTTGTTCCATGGGTTAAGGTCTGGGTACTTAGCGCTAAGTGCAATCTTGTTGCCGTTGATTTCCTTGATAAAGCATTTAACTGAATCGCCAACCTTGAATACCTTCTTAGGATTCTCTGTTCTTCCCCATGACATCTCTGAGATGTGAAGAAGTCCGTCAACTCCGCCTAAATCAATAAACGCACCAAAATCTGTTACATTCTTAACTGTACCTTCAACTGTATCGCCTTCTTTAATCTTTGCAAGAAGTTCCTTCTGAGCCTTTTCCTTAGCTGCTACGATAAGCTGCTTGCAATCACCGATAATTCTTCTCTTCTTAGGATTATACTCTGTGATAACAAATGATACTTCCTTGCCATTATATACTGATAAATCCTTAACATAAGTATCAGATACAAGACTAGCTGGGATGAATACTCTTGTCTCATCAACTAATACACTGATACCACCATTAAGAACCTGATTAACTGTTGCTGTAAGAACTGTACCGTTCTCAAATGCTTCCTCAAGCTTCTTGCTGCCCTGCTCTGCTACAAGACCTCTTCTTGAAAGGATAACCTGTCCCTCTCCATCGTTAACCTTACGAACCTTTGCCTGAATAACGTCACCAACGTGAACAACCTCTCTTAAATCAAGGTTAGGCTGTGAAGAATAATCGCTTCTTGTCATTATGCCGTCAGCTTTATATCCAATATTAAGAACAATGCTGTCTTCTTTGACACTGATAACTGTTCCGTCAACAACTTCTCCTGTATGAATTACTTTTAATGATTCCTCTAACATCTGCTCAAAGCTCATCTCTGACATTAGTGTAAACCTCCTCAATAATGTTATTTGGGGTTGATGCCCCTGCTGTAATACCTATGCATTCTGCCATGGCTAAAACCGAAAGGTCTAAGTCACTAATCGTCTGAATGTAATATGTATTCTCACATTCACCCTTACAGATTTCATACAGTTTTCGCGTATTAGAACTGCTCTTGCCTCCAATGACTATCATAGCATCGACCTGCTTCGCAATCTCCCTTGCCTCTGTCTGTCGTTCCTCAGTTGCATTACAAATTGTATTACTAATGATAGTATTGTAACCCTTTTCGTCTATAATTTCAACTAATTCTTTAAATTTATTGTAATTAAATGTCGTTTGCGAAACTATACAAACATTTTTATCGCAATCAAGCCTTAAATTCTCTGCTTTTTCGGCTGTATCAATGACAACCGGAGTGTTGACACACCACCCCATTATGCCCTGTACTTCCGGGTGATTCTCGTTGCCGATTATGACAATCTGTGCTCCTGCCTCGCTCTGTCTCTTCACAATATTATGAATCTTTAATACAAATGGACAGGTTGCATCAACTATATGTGCATGCTTTTTTTCTATATCGTCATATACCTGTTTAGATACGCCATGTGAGCGTATTACAACCTTAGCACTGTCATCATCTTCAAGCTGGCTGGAATCTCCTATAACCTTAACGCCTTTATGTTCAAGGTCACTTACCACCTCTTCATTATGGATAATCGGCCCATATGTGTATATATTGTCTTCCCCGATAAGCTCATACACTGTATTGACAGCTCTCTGCACACCGAAGCAGAACCCGGCAGATTTTGCAAGAATTATTTTTTTCATATAACCTTATACTTCCTGAAATCTTAATATTATGCGTTAACCTTCGCATTGATTATCTTTGTAAGTTCATCAACAACCTGCTCGATATTCATATCTGATGTATCAACTAACACCGCATCATCAGCCTGCTTAAGAGGTGATATCTCTCTGTGCATATCCTGATAATCCCTGCTCTCTATGTCAGCCTTAATCTCATCATAATTGCACTTTTCGCCTTTTTCTACAAGCTCGTTATATCTTCTCTGTGCCCTTGCATCTGAGCTGGCTGTAAGATATATCTTGCAGAATGCATCTGGAAGCACAACTGTTCCTATATCTCTTCCATCCATGATGACATCCGTCTTTCTGGCAAGCTCTCTTTGTAAATCGACGAGCTTTGTTCTTACAGATGAATACTTCGAAGTCTTGGATGCCATTCTTCCTGTCTCTTCTGTTCTTAAAAGTCCTGTGACATTCTCGCCATTAAGGATAACCTGCTGCACTCCCTCGCTGTATACAATATTGATATCAACATCCTTTACAGCATTATCTATAGAAGCCTCATCATCAGGATTAATTCCATTCTTAGAAAAATGCACTGCCATCGCACGATACATTGCTCCTGTATCAACATATATATAATTCATCTTCTTAGCAAGAAGCTTTGCTATTGTACTTTTGCCAGCTCCTGCTGGTCCATCTATTGCAATTGAATGTGACATATCTTATCTCCTTCATATAATAATCTTTGTATTTTATACGATAGTCTTTATGTAATAATCCTATCAATGATATTCTTTATTCAAGATGACTTCCAGCCGCATAGCCTGTCGACCATGCAATCTGTAAGTTAAATCCGCCCGTCACGGCATCAACATCAAGAACCTCTCCAGCAAATAAAAGATGCTTTACAAGCTTTGACTCCATAGTTGTCGGATTAATCTCCTTGACATTAACTCCGCCCTGCGTAATTATTGCCTCATTAAAGCCTCGTAAACCAGTGAGTGTAAGCTCAAATTCCTTGAGCAGCTTTACAAGTCCCTGTCTTTCTGCCCTTGTTATCTCATTGACCTTTTTATTGCCATCAATTCCTGATAACATGACAACTATCGGAATCAGCTTCTTAGGAAGGAGTTTATCAAGGCTGTTCTTGAATGATTTGTTCTTCTCCTCATCAAAATCCCTTAATATTCTCTCATTAAGCTGTTCAAAGCTAAGTGCCGGCTTTAAATCTATAACAAGCTTCAGGTTCTTATCCTTCAACTTTCCAGCTACAAAACTGCTCGCAGACAATATTACAGGGCCGCTCACACCGAAATGTGTAAACAGCATCTCGCCAAAATCATTGTACAGCTCCTTTTGTCCGTCAAACACAGTTATTGATATATTTTTAAGACTAAGCCCCTGAAGGTCAGCCTCCCATTCTTCCTTGACAGTAAATGGAACAAGCGCCGGAAGGATGCTTGTCACATCATGCCCTGACTTTCTTGCAAACTTATATCCATCACCCGTTGAGCCTGTGCTCTGGTATGAATTGCCGCCTGTTGCAACAATTACATAATCCGCATCAACCTTTTCCTCAACATTGCCAAACATTGTAACAACACCACATGCAATGTTATCCTTTATAATTATATCCTTAACAGCCGTGTTGAGCCTTACATCAACCTTCTGTCTTCTTAACTCCTTATTAAGAGCCGCAATAACGTCAGATGAATGGTCTGACTCTGGGAACACCCTGTTGCCTCTCTCAATCTTAATCGGAAGTCCAAGCTCATCAAAGAATCCCAGCACATCATAATTGCTGAATCCATTGAGTGAACTGTACATAAACTTCTTATTGGTAACTATGCTGTTAAACAGATCCTCACTGTCGCCAGCATTCGTTATATTGCATCTTCCCTTACCTGTTATAAAAAGCTTCTTTCCAAGCTTTTCATTCTTCTCAATAAGGGTCACACGCAGACCTTTTCTGGCAGCAGTTATGGCAGCCATCATACCTGCCGCTCCACCACCTATCACAACTACTTTACTCATCTTTATCTCCCGACATTCTCTTTAATTCTTCGTAGGCATTATCATTAAGCAGATTAATATCATCATTATCCCCCATCTGGTAATTGCCAAGAACATCTTCTAACATCTCAAGATTGCCCACAACGCTTTCATGACACACAAGACACAGTGCAACTATCAATGCATTAATAACGCTGAGAGGTGCAACAAGTGAATCAACAATAGATGCCATATCACTTCTGGCGAACAGATTACAAGATGAATACATATTCATAGGTGAATGTTTGCTGTCCGTTATGGCTATTATCTTCGCATTGCGGTCATTGGCAAATTCCATCGCTTTAAGTGTTGTCATTGAATATCTCGGAAAGCTTATTCCTATAACAACATCATTGCTTCCCACATGTATCATCTCTTCTAATATCTCATTCGTATTACTGCTTGTAACCTGTATCACATTAGCTCTTATAATCTTAAGATAATATGCAAGAAATGATGCTAACGGGCCGCAATTCCTAAGTCCAACTATATACACATGGTCAGCTCCCAGTATATCATTAACCGCAACATCAAATGACTGCCTGTCTATTGCCTCAAGTGTCAGTATTATCTTGTCTGAGTCAGCCTTTAAGACATTGTCAAGCACCTGCTCCCTTGGCATGGCACCGCCGGCTATCTCTATTCTTTCTATTGAATGTATCTTTTCCTGAACCATATCAGCAAGCTTTTTCTGAAATTCCGGATATCCTGAAAATCCAAGTCCATATGCAAATCTTACAACTGTTGATTCACTGACACCAGCTTTGGTTCCCAGCTCAAGTGCTGTAAGAAATGCCGCCTTCTCGTAATTATTAAGCACAAAATCTGCTATTCTTTTCTGTCCCTTGCTTAACGTATTCTTTTGCTTTCTGATTATATTGAGCAATTCAAGTGAAGATTCCATGTTAACACCATTCCATTAGATTTAATTATTCTTCAAACATAAAAGAAAACATATCTTTAAAATAAGGCAGCTCTGTAATCCAGTCGCAGAATGTATGCCACTCTGCAAGCTTGTGGTTCTTTCTTGAATTATACATGGCAACCGCATTCTCATATGAAAATGTACATGTTCTCATCTGGTTATAGCTTTCTGGAAGAAGCTGTATAATGCTGTACCAGTAATTCTTGTCCTTAGTCTCAACGAACTTCAGCCTGAGCTGCTCAAGGAATTCTATATTCTTATTCATGAATTCAATAGTCTCTTCATTCATATGGTCAGTGCTGAAATCACCAATTTCAAAAGGCTTGCTGTGAATCTTATGCATTGTACTTGTAGAATTGGCAGTAGTTCCAACCTTATATGTATCATACTCCTTCCACCAGTACATTGGAGCTGTTATATCTGTGCTTATGAATATCTGTCTTATAAACTTTCTGTGGTCGCTGCCAGACCTGCATAATCTCTTTGCAAGGTCGAGGTCATTAGGGCCGAATGTAAATACACCGTCCTTAGTCTCACTGTCCATTCTTCCCCAACTGTTAAGTGGATTTCTTGCACCTCTCATAGCATTCTCAAAATTAAAGACTTCTGTTCTTTCTATCTTAATCATATCAAACCTCTCTTCAATATTAATATTGTTCAAACTGCCATCTAATTGAATAGTATAACATACATACCAGTTTCGTGAAATACCCCTATAAAAAATATAGCAAAATAACCTGTACCAATGGCATAAACCATCAGTACAGGTTATTAAATTATGTTTTAATATTCTGTTAACATGCCCAGAATCCGCAATTATACTGGATAAGCCTTGTTCTCTGTATCAGCAGCCGCCGGGTCAACCTTTGTCTGCTGTGCTTCTCTGTACTTGAAGAACTCTGTTGCAACGGCTGGGAATAATGCATATGAAAGCACATCCTCATCCTGCTGTTTGTAACGCTGAACGATTGGGTCATTCTTGAACTTCTCAAGCTGTGGCTCAATCAGGTCAGCAGGACGGCATGTGATAGGCTTCATATCGCCAATAGCCTTCTTCTGAACTTCTGGATTGAATGGCTTGATTGTCTGACCAAATTCACCAGCGAGAACCTTCTTAGATTCCTTAGTAATCATCTTATAACGCTCACCCTGTAATACGTTAAGAACAGCCTGAGTACCAACAATCTGTGATGATGGAGTAACAAGAGGTGGTTCACCATAATCCTTACGAACTCTTGGAATCTCCTCAAGAACTGCCTGATACTTATCCTCTGCTCCAGCTTCCTTAAGCTGTGATACAAGGTTAGAAAGCATACCACCAGGAACCTGGTAAAGTAATGTCTTAATATTAACACCTAATACCTTAGTATTCATAAGACCTGACTTTAATGCTTCTTCTCTCATTGGCTGGAAGTATGCAGCTATCTCAGCAAGTAAGTTCTGATCTAAGCCTGTATCATACTGTGTACCCTTAAATGTCTCAACCATAACCTCTGTAGCTGGCTGTGATGTACCCATAGAGAATGGAGATATAGCTGTATCGATTATATCAGCGCCAGCCTCAACAGCCTTAAGGTATGTCATTGATGCAACACCTGATGTATAGTGAGTATGCATCTGGATTGGAAGTGATGAACCAGCCTTTAATGCCTGTACAAGCTCTGTAGCCTTATATGGAACTAAAAGACCAGCCATATCCTTGATACAGATTGAATCTGCGCCCATATCCTCAATTCTCTTAGCTGTCTCTTTCCAGTAGTCAAGAGTATATGCATCACCTAATGTATAAGAAAGGGCTATCTGTGCATGTCCTTTCTCCTTCTTTGCAGCCTTAACGGCTGTCTCAAGATTTCTTAAATCGTTGAAACAGTCAAAGATACGGATAATATCAATACCGTTAGCAATTGACTTCTGAACGAAATACTCAACTACGTCATCTGCGTAGTGATTGTAACCTAAGATATTCTGACCTCTGAAAAGCATCTGTAACTTAGTATTCTTAAATCCATCTCTTAACTTACGAAGTCTTTCCCATGGATCTTCCTTCAGGAAACGAAGTGATGCATCAAATGTAGCACCGCCCCAGCACTCTACTGAATGATAACCAACCTTATCCATCTTATCAACGATTGGAAGCATCTGCTCTGTTGTCATTCTTGTAGCAATAAGTGACTGATGAGCATCTCTTAATACAGTCTCAGTTATCTTCAATGGTTTTTTAACCTGTTCTGCCATTTTAAATTCCTCCAAATATTAATCAAACTATAAACTCTATACGAGTATTAATCCTACATAACACCAAACATAGCCATGAATGTACCAGCAGCAACCGCTGTACCGATAACACCAGCAACGTTAGGTCCCATAGCATGCATCAAAAGGAAGTTAGAAGGGTCTGCCTCCTGTCCAACCTTCTGTGAAACTCTGGCTGCCATAGGTACGGCAGATACACCAGCAGAACCGATAAGTGGATTAATCTTGCCATGTGTAACTGCACACAT
>URGC01000024.1 GCA_900547255.1 uncultured Eubacterium sp.
GTTATCAGTATAGTTGATTCTATAATACACGTTGCCAGCCTTTTGGAATGAAATCCTCCACTATATTTTCTTATAGTCATAAAAGGTATTACAAGAATCAACCCATTCAAGGGAACCCCCATTATTGCTGCAATAACAAGTGACAACAACAATGGGGATATTAACATTACAGCACTAGTAAGTGCATACTCATATAATTCACGATCCTCTGCACTTACTGCTCCCTTTTTTATCAGCCAGTTAACAATCACTGATTGATATTTCATTATTACTTAATCTTCTTAAATCTGTCAATTGACTTTGGCTGCTTAGGTTCATATGTAAGGACACATGATGCAGAATTAGCTTCTGTCTTTAATACAGTATCTAAAACCTTAACAAGCTTGCTGGCTGTTGTATTTTTCTTCATGAAGAATCCCCTCCTTTCATTCATAATTATCTATCTAACGAATTTAATTATACCGATTTGTACTTTAAATTTCTATGCACAATGAATGAAGTGACATCATCACTGCATAAAGCGACATTTTATCGATTTTTATATCAAAAATTGCATATACTACAGATAATATAATGCCACATATTTATTTTAAAATTCAATATGATATAGAGTATTTTCTATACCAGTTTATTCATTTTTAAACATCAAAATTGTACTATCTATACATACGTATAAAAATAATTTTTAGATAGGAAGAGTGATAATATGGATAATACAGTAGATTATGTTGGAATTGGAAACAGAATAAAACACAGACGAGATGAGAAGCATATTACACAGTTACAACTAGCAGATTTAGTTAACTGTTCAAGTAATCATATATCAACGATTGAATTAGCAAAAGCTCATCCAAGCCTTGAATTGATTATCAAGATTGCCGAAGCTCTTGAGACAACACCTGATTACCTGCTTCTTGGATTAACACGCAGTGACAACACTTCGCAGGAACTTATTGATTCAATGAAGTTATTAAGTCCGCGCCATCTCAAATATGCCGAACTTTGGATAGAGACTCTGCTAAACAGCAAAGATATTGATTAAACAAAATGCATTAATCGACATATATTCCGCTTAAATCGACATTTTTAATGTTTTATATTTTCTAATTATCATATATAATATATATGTTATGATACCAGGGTCAAAAGGGGGGGCAAAATACCTTTTGACCCCAACATCATTTTATTCTGTTAAATTGAATAATAAAGATTAAAATAGTTTAAGGAATTTGCTATGAATATATTTATATGTGATGACAATTCTATTATTCAGGAACAACTTCATGAATTATTGATAAAATATTTTAATGATAAGTCTTACCCATCACCTGAGTTTTATATATATAATTCAGGTGATGCTCTTCTGAACTCTTCTCTTATACCTGACATTGTATTCCTTGATATTGAAATGCCAGGCATTAATGGAGTTGAAGTCGGAAAGGAACTTCATAATAAATACAAAGATATAATTATTATAGTTATAACTGCTTATTCAGAATATCTGGATGATGCAATGCGTTTTAATGTGTTTAGATACCTGTCAAAACCTATTAACAAACACAGACTATTCAGAAATCTTGATGATGTTCTTGAGCAGATTAACAAGCGTTCTTGCAATATCCTTATAAATGACTCTAATACATCATACAACGTATCAACTGATGATATAATAATGATAGAAACGTTGGCAAGCAAAAGAAAAACTTTAATCCATACAACCAAATCTGATTATGAATCAATTGATAGCATGCAGCATTGGTTTGATTTATTAAAAGACAAAGGTAATTTCTATCAATCAAATCGTTCATATATTATTAATCTTACATATGTTACCAGTTTTAATCAGGACACAATACAGTTATACAATGGCAAATTCAAAGCTTATATGACCAAAAGAAAATTACACAATTTTAAAGCTAGATATCTCATGTATATAGAACACCTTAATTAATTATGGAAGGATTCGGTAGTATTATGAACATTTTTCTATATTATGCTTTTGTCTTTATTATAGAAGCAATTATATTTTATATATATTGCTATCGCTTATTTGGTTCTAACGACCAAAAAATACGTGACTTTTTTATAATATTATTATCATACTCTATATTAATCCCTATAGCCCTTTTAAATCTTCCTTGGTTAAATTGCATTGGATTTTTCCTGGTCAATATATTACTTTTATATTTTTTTAAGCATGCCAGATTATCAATTGCTTTCTTTCACACATTTATACTTATTGCATTAATGTCTGTTTCGGAATTAATTGTTATGAATATTATTCCCAATATAAGAATCAGATCATATAGAGAAATAAACACCATTAATAATGGGGATTTACTATTTTTGATATTAAATAAGATTCTATATCTTATTTCTTCACAACTGGCTGGCAGTATTTCCAGAGATAAATCTATAATAAATGAATATGATAAAAGCACGCTTTTTTTATCAATTGTCTCTGCAATCTCTGCCTCCATTATTTACATTCTATTACTTATCTGTCTGAATATACCGATGGAAGTACTATACTATAATCTTCTGACTTTCTGTGCGTTTCTGCTTCTGGTACTGACATTGATTATATTTGCCATGCACTATCACTACCAGCTAAAAGCTCGTGAATACGCTGACATGCAGCTACAACTCCAGAAAGAATACGATACTGAGGAATATTATAAAGCTATCATTTCTAATGATGAGCAACAGCATATTCTAATACACGATATTAAAAATCACCTTATCACGTTAGCTGGACTTAATGAAACTGGTGACAAAGATAACGTAGATAAATATATACAGGGTATTCTGTCAAATGGTGCATTTAAAAATCCACGACGTCTATGCGACCATAAAATTATGAATATAATTCTTACACGATATATGAATCTTTGTCAGCAAAACAAAATAACATTTACAATAGATATAAGAAGTAACACTCTTACCAATTTTACAGACGAAGCTCTGACTACGCTTTTCTGCAATCTGCTTGACAACGCATTTGCTGCTGCCAAATCAGCAAGAGAGCATTATGACATGTGTGACAAGGGCGAGCGCGATAAAGAATGGGAAGATTTTTACGCCTCATATATAACACTTGATGTTAAACATTCCAATACAAATCAGACACTTATTGTTTTAGTCAATTCATGCACTGCTGACCCATTTTCCAGGGATGGCAGACTTCTCACAACTAAATCCAACAAGCGGTTTCATGGGTATGGCTTAAGAAGCGTGCACAATATTGTTGAACGCAATAATGGCAGTATAGAACAATACTATAAAGAAGAACGTAATGAATTTCATACAATAATATTAATGTAATTATTAAAGCCTGAGTTATTAGACTCAGGCTAAATTTCTTTTGAATTGCAATTATGGTAGCAGGCCTATGATTTAAGAATTAGTAATCTTCCCATACATATCTGGTCTTCTATCCCTGAAAATTCCCCAAGACTGTCTGTCTCTGCGGAACTCATCAAGGTCGAATTCAGCGACAAGAACGGCTTCCTCATCTCTTCCTGCGCTCTCAATTATTTCACCAGTATTATCTGTTATAAATGACGAACCGTAAAACGTAAGAGAACTGCTCTGTCCACCATTTTCTTCACATGGTTCTACATTTTCAAGGCCAATGCGGTTAGCCGCAACTACCGGACACAGATTAGAACCCGCATGTCCCTGCATACATCTTCTCCAGTGCGGCATGCTGTCACATTCAAGTATCGGCTCACTTCCGATTGCTGTAGGATAGAAAAGAATCTCTGCTCCCATAAGTGCCATAGCTCTTGCAGCCTCTGGAAACCACTGATCCCAGCATATTCCGACACCTATAACACCATACATTGTATCAAACACCTTAAATCCCGTATTTCCTGGAATAAAATAAAATTTTTCCTGATAATAATGGTCATCCGGTATATGTGTCTTTCTATATATTCCAAGATTAGTTCCATCCGCATCAATTACAGCAACCGTATTATAGAACTGATTAATATCCTTCTCATAAAAACTGACAATAATCACAATTCCTAATTCCTTTGCAACCTCCGTAAAATGCTTCACCGCATCATTATCATCTACTGATTTCGCAAATTCATAATAATCATATCGCCTTTCCTGACAAAAATACTGCCTCTCAAACAATTCCGGTAAAAGCACAATATCAGCCCCCTTACCAGCCGCCTCACGAACCAATCTGTCAGCACAAGCTATATTAACCGCAACAATATCATCAACCCCTGCCGGATTACAATTCATCTGAATCGCTGCAACCCTGACCCTAGAACTTTCTCTCCTCATACTCCATCTCCTTTTTCTTTATATACCAACTTTATCCAACTCAATCATTTTAACAACATACTATAGCAGTACCAAAGGATATCCCATGCCACCACACGCCTCCACACGGCGCTCCGCGCCGGCTGATTCCATCAGCCGCGCTCGAAACCTTCCCGCGCAAGCTCCCAGCGAAGCCTCTGTGCAGTGGAGGGCTGCTATGGGGAAAACTTGCATGATGACGGTCGTGTGGCTCTTAGGGCTGCATTAGGCAAAAGCTAATCTCCCTGCTAAACGTCCAAGCGAAGCGCGTTTTTAGCAGGGAGATTTAATAAGCTTTGCCGTTGCTGCCCTTAGAGCCACTAGACAAGGAAGCCCGCAAGTTTTCCCCATAGCAGTCCTCCACTGCACAGAGGCTTCGCTGGGAACTTCCGCGGGAACCGGGAGACCACCTCTACTCCGGAATCTGCTGTGTAATGCAATGTATATTCCCCCCGCCCAGTATTATATCTCTCGCATATATTCCAATAACTTCTCTATCCGGCATAAGCTCCGCTAAAAGCTTCACTGCCGCCTCATCATTATCATCACCAAACTGTGGAACAAGTACAACCCCATTCGCTATATAGAAGTTGGCATAGCTTGCGGCAAGTCTCTCTCCTGCCTCACGCACATCCTCGCCCTCTTCAAATTCATATCCTTTAAGCTCCTCCTCCGTTATCGTCACAGGAATCTTAGGAATATGAAGCTTATGTACATTAATCCTTCTTCCTCTGGCATCAGTCTCACGCATAAGCACATCTAAATCAGCCTTAGAATATTCATACTGAGGGTCATTCTCATCATCTGTCCATGCAAGCACCACATTTGCAGGTGATGTAAATGCACATACATTATCTACATGCTCATTAGTCTCGTCATTATATATTCCATAAGGAAGCCATATAACCTTGCTTACACCAAGATAATCCATAAGCTTTGCTTCAATCTGCTCCTTTGTAAGTTCCGGATTACGCCCCTTGCTAAGAAGACAGCGCTCAGTTACAATAGCTGTTCCCTCGCCATCAACATGAATAGAACCGCCTTCCAGCACAAATGGAGATGCATCATAATAATCATAACCAGTACTGTCACAGAAATTTGATGCTGCTTTGTCATCCTTATCCCAGTTGGCATATAGTCCATCATAATCTCCGCCCCACGCATTGAATGTCCAGTTGATTCCACGGACACATCTTACCTGTGAAGCTTCTTTAACCACATACGTAGGTCCGACATCCCTCGCCCATGCATCATCCGACTCAATTACAGTCACATGAATATTATCTTTAATATCTGATGAGACCTCAGAATTACAATCTGACAAAAGATACTCCTGAACTTCTTTAACATGTTCAGAATCGCAGAGCATATACATTTCCTCATGCTTAGCAATTATCCCTGCAAGCCTGGCAAATACTTTCTTGGCTGCAACACCGCCATTAGGCCATGAACCCGGTCTTACCGGCCATATCATAATCGTTCCAGCATGTTTTTCAAATTCTGCCGGCATATGAAATCCATCACGCAGCGGCACTGAATTATTAATAATCATATCACGATAATCTTTCTTTAAAATCACTATATCCAAACCTTTTTACAAGACTGCACTCTGTTCCAGACAGCTTATATATAGAAGGAAGTGGCATTCCATTAAATGTATTATTCTTAACCATCGAGTATATCGCCATATCCTTGAACACAAGCCTGTCTCCGATATGAATTTCATGGTCAAATGTGTAATCCCCTATTATGTCTCCTGCAAGACATGTATAAGAAGATAATCTGTACAAGAATCTGTGAGAATCTTTGCAGCCTTTATCATGGCTCTCTGGCACTTCATTCATACCCATAGCCTCTTTAACTTCTTCTTCCGAAGCTATAACAGCTCCATCAAGCGGCGGTGTATAAGGCATCTCAAGCACATCCGGCATATGACACGCTGCCGAGGCATCAAGAATAAGTGTCTTAATCCCATTGTCAACAATATCCATAACCTCTGTGACAAGATATCCTGCATTAAGCGCAACCGCCTCTCCCGGCTCAAGATAAACCATCACATTATATCTGTCACGGATTCGTTCTATGCAGCTTATAAGCTTATCAATATCATAATCTTCTCTTGTTATATGATGTCCACCGCCAAAATTAATCCATGACATCTGTCCCATATATTTTCCAAATGAAGCTTCAAGCGCATCAAGCGTTTTTTCAAGGTCATCTGAATTCTGTTCGCAGAGTGTATGAAAATGCAGTCCAGATACGCCATCCAACAGTCCCGGTTCAGCTTTAAGTGCATTCTCCAGATTACTTATGGTAACGCCAAGCCTTGAACCCGGTGAGCATGGGTCATATATGGCATGCTCGCCTTGCGTTGAACACTCAGGATTAACACGCAGTCCTATACTCACTCCGGCATCAATGCACTGCTTCTTGAATTTCTTTAACTGATTAACAGAATTAAATACAATATGGTCACATATCTTCACCAGCTCATCCATATCTTCCTGCTTAAATGCCGGTGCAAACACATGGTTTTCCTTACCCATCTCTTCTTTTCCAAGTCTCGCCTCGAAAAGCCCACTCGCAGTAGTTCCGATTATGTACTTTCCAATTAGTCCATACTCACAAAAGTTAGAGAATGCTTTCTGCGCCAGTAATATATGACATCCTGTTCTATCCTGCACATTTTTTAAAATCTCAAGATTCTCTATCAGTTTATTCTCGTCAATAACATATGACGGTGTCTCAATTTCATTGAATTTCATATTCATTTAATTATAATTCCATCTAATTTGCATGTATTAATATTAGTCTACAGTTGCAGGATTCTCATCAACTACCCAAGGAAGTCCCCATTTATTAAGAGCCTCCATATATGGGTCCGGGTCAAATTCCTCTACATTGAATACTCCTGTTCCCTTCCATGCACCTGTAACTACCATCATAGTACCAATCATGGCTGGAACACCAGTTGTATATGAGATAGCCTGAGACTCAACTTCCTTGTAACATTCCTGATGGTCGCAGACATTGTAGATATAGATTGTCTTTTCCTTTCCGTCCTTCTTACCTGTAAATATACATCCGATATTAGTCTTTCCGACTGTTCTAGGACCAAGTGTAGCTGGGTCTGGAAGAAGCTCCTTAAGAAGCTGTATTGGAACAACCTCAACTCCATTAACCTTTACAGGGTCAGTTCTTAACATACCGACATTTTCAAGACATTTCATATGAGTAAGGTAGCTCTGTCCAAATGTCATGAAGAAACGGATTCTCTTAATTCCCGGTATATTCTTGGCAAGTGATTCAATCTCCTCATGGTGAAGAAGATACATATCCTTCTTTCCTACTTCAGGGAAATCATACTCTCTCTTGATTGACATAGCTGGTATCTCAACCCAGTGTCCATTTTCCCAGTATGAACCCGGTGCAGACACTTCACGCAGATTAATCTCTGGATTAAAATTGGTTGCAAATGGATATCCATGGTCGCCGCCATTGCAGTCAAGAATATCTATTGTCTCAATCTCATCAAAATAATGCTTTAATGCATATGCTGAGAATACGCTTGTAACACCCGGATCAAATCCAGTTCCTAACAATGCCATGATTCCAGCATCTTCGTATGCCTTTTTATAATTCCACTGCCATGAATAATCAAAATATGCAGAAAATCCTTCTTCCTTGCATCTCTTCTCATATATAGCTCTCCATGCAGGGTCTTCTGTATCCTCTGCCTCATAGTTAGCTGTATCTATATAATTAACCTTAGTCTTTAAACATGCATCCATAATAGTAAGATCCTGATATGGAAGTGCAAGATTAAGAACTGCATCTGGCTTATAGCTTTCTATAAGCTTAACAAGCTCATCAACATTATCGGCATCTACCTTAGCTGTTGTGATAACTGTCTTAGTCTTAGAAGATAATTTTTCCTTGAGTGCATCACATTTGCTGACTGTTCTGCTTGCGATACATATCTCACTGAAAACCTCACTGTTCTGACAACATTTGTGAATTGCAACTGATGCCACGCCACCGCAGCCAATAATTAATACTCTTGCCATTATCTTTCTTCCTCCTCAAGCATATCCTCCACATATTTAGGCAGCATAAATGCTCCCCTGTGAAGATTAGTTGTGTAATAATGTGTCTTTATGTTAAGCTTCTTCCATTCATCCGCCTTGAAATCATTAAGTGGATGATATTTCTTGGATGCAAAACCAAACAGCCAGTATCCTGATGGACATGTCGGAATGTGAGCCTGATACACACGGCTTACAGGAAATGAGCGGTATGCCTTTCTGTGCATTTTCACACATTCGGTCTTATCTTCCTGATAAAATGGGCTTCCATGCTGATATACCATAATTCCATCTTCCTTAAGAGCCTTGTAACAGCTTCCATAGAATTCCTTGGTAAATAAGCCCTCTGTATATCCGAATGGGTCAGTCGCATCATTGATAATAAGGTCATATTCATCTGTCTTGCTTCGCAGGAATCTAAGTCCATCCTGAATGTATACATGAACTCTTTCATCATCAAGTCCAACTGCCAGTTCCGGGAAATGTTCCTTGCAGACTTCCACCAGCATCTCGTCAGGTTCAACTACATCTATCCTCTCAATTGTCTTATACTGTGTAAGTTCTTTGGCTACACCGCCATCACCACCACCGATTATAAGAACATTTTTCACATTAGGATGAACCGCCATAGGGACATGAGTAACCATCTCGTCATATATAAACTCATCTTTTTCCGAAAAAAGTATATCGCCATCAAGTGCAAGAAACTTTCCAAATTCATCAGATACCAGTACATCTATTCTCTGGCAGTCGCTCACACCTGAAAACAACTGCTTCTCTATTCTCATTGAAAGCTTCACATTAGATGTATGAAGCTCAGAAAACCACATTTCCATCTGCATACCCCTCCACGCAAACTTAACTATTCAGGTCTAAAACCATGAGATTATTAACTAATGGATCCTCTGTACCCTGCATTGAACATCCCTTTTCCTTAACATATACAATGTATTCAATAATCTCTTTTGTAATCATCTCACCCGGAGCAAGGATTGGTATTCCTGGCGGATAGCACATAACAAATTCTCCACATATGCATCCTTCTGTCTGTTCAAGCGGAACTGATACCTTTCTTGCATAGAAAGCCTCCTGTGGCGATTTTACTACAAGTGGATTGACAAATTCTCCACTTAACATGCCAGTTTTATCTTTCTTATATATTCTTGCTATGTCAGCAAGTGCTCCCACAAGTCTCTCGATATCCTGCAATCTGTCTCCAATTGAAATATATGCAAGGATATTACTTACATCTCCAAACTCAATCTGTATATCATACTCGTCTCTTAACAGGTCATACACTTCAATGCCGGCAAGACCTATTCCCAATGTATGAACGGACAGCTTGGTTACATCATAGTCGAATACGCTTGTTCCATTGATAAGTTCCTTACCATATGCATAGTAACCACCTATCTCATTAATCTCTTTTCTTGCATATTCAGCCATCTCCATAACCTTTTTGAAAGATTCTTCTCCACGTAATGCAAGATTTCTTCTGGAAATATCCAGACTCGATAAAAGAAGGTAGGAACCGCTCGTTGTCTGTGTAAGATTAATTATCTGTCTTACATAGTCAGAATTAACCCCCTTATTAGTAAGGAGTATTGAACTCTGCGTTAAGCTTCCACCTGATTTGTGCATAGATATAGCAGCCATATCTGCTCCTGCCTCCATAGCTGATACAGGAAGATCTGGCTGGAAATATAGATGCGTTCCATGAGCCTCATCTGCAAGCACCATCATTCCATGAGAATGTGCAATCTCGACTATGGAACGTATATCTGAACATATGCCATAATATGTCGGATTGTTAACAAATACTGCTTTGGCATCGGGATTGCTCTCTATCACCTCACGCACCCTGTCTAATTCCATTCCGAGAGATATTCCAAGCTCTGAATTAATCTCCGGGTTAACATATACAGGAACTGCGCCACAAAGTACGAGTGCATTGATTGCACTCTTATGTACATTTCTAGGAAGTATTATCTTATCGCCTCTCTTACAGGCTGAAAGAATCATAGCCTGAACGGCTGATGTAGTTCCACCAACCATTAAAAAGGCGTTATCTGCATGAAAAGCTTCTGCTGTAAGCTCCTCTGCATCTCTTATTACTGATACTGGATGGCATAGATTATCCAGTGGTTTCATTGAATTAACATCAATCCCTACGCATTTCTCACCAAGCAATTCTACAAGTTCGGGATTACCTCTGCCTCTCTTGTGGCCTGGCACATCAAACGGAACAACTCTCTGTCTCCTGAGCTTATCAAGTGCCTCGTATATAGGCGCTCTTGTCTGATCTGTCACCCTTTTGCAACCTCCAACATCTATAAATTATATATTCTTAATAACCTCAATTGCCTTAGCATATTCTTCTTCAACTTCTGGCATCCTGGCTATTGCTGAATCAATATCACCTGCTCTTAAATATTCTGTTGCCTCACTTGCAACCTTTGCTAATGATACAAGCGAAAGATTACCACATACACCTTTAAGTGTGTGTGCTGCCCTGAACGCCATATCAGTATCGCGCGCCTCTAATCCCTGTCTTAATAATCTCATATTAGGGTCATCAAGGAACTTAAGAAGAAACTTCTTGAACATAGTATCATTGTTCATAAATCTCTCCATAGCACCGTCAACATCTATACCTGATTCAACTAACTTTTTCTTTAATGTATCTTCCATTATTCAGTTATACCTCTAATATATTATTGCTCTGGCTGTCTGCCAGATCTTCTATCTGCTTTCTTGCCTTCTTGAAACATGCTATCATCTTAGGAGAAAACTGACCACACTGACCTTCAATTATCATCTTATATGCAGTCTCTTTATCATATGCTTTCTTATATACCCTGTCGCTGACAAGTGCATCATATACATCAACAACTGATACAAGCTGCGCTGATAAAGGTATCTCATCACCTTTCAGTCCATCTGGATAGCCCTTGCCATCATATCTTTCATGATGATGTCTGCATATATCATATGATGCCTTGAACTGCTCCTCATCCTGAAAGCTTGCAAGCATGTTAAGAATCTCACACCCCTTAGTTGTATGGCTCATCATAATCTGTCTTTCATCATCAGTTAATCTGCCCGGTTTAAGAAGTATATGGTCTGGAATAGATATCTTACCTATATCATGTACAGCCGAAGCCTTAGATATAACATCTATGGTCTCATCAGATATATGCTCCTCTGGGTACATCTCCTGATATGTCTTAGCCATAATTCTTGTAAGACCTTTAACTCTCTTGATATGCTCTCCTGACTCAACATCACGGAACTCGACCACGTTACTTATAACATCAAGAAGTCTCTCATTGAATTCCTCAAGTCTCTTCTGCTGCTCAAGAAGCAGTTCTTCCTGTGTCTTAACCTGCTGTTGTAAATCCTCAACATTATGATGCATATTAACAATATCATCAACTCTCTTGATAACAGTCTGTGCAACAAATGGCTTGCTGATAAGTGCAGTCGCTCCAAGCTGGTAACACTGAAACTCAGTCTGGCTGTCATCCTGTGCTGTTATAAGAACTACTGGAATCTTGCTGATAATATCCTTATTATGTAATATCTGTAAAACCTGATATCCATTAATAACTGGCATTACAATATCAAGAAGTATTATCGCCACCTCATTGATATGCTTGCCAAGAAGCATTATTCCCTCTTTACCATCTTTCGCTGTGAGAATTTTATATTTATTCTCAAACATCTGACGTAAAAGTTCTCTGTTAATCTCCTCATCATCTACAATAAGTATTGTGTCTCTCATCCGTGAATCTCCTTTCACGTATCTAATTGTACTACGATTAGCATATATATAGATTAATCATAGCACATTAGTAATAATTCAGCAATAAAAACACTTATCAATTGCCAAGCCATTTCTCGACTACAGATGCCAACTTCTTAATATCAATAGGTTTAGATATATGGTCACTTAATCCCGCTCTCTTAGATGCCTTGACATCCTGTGAAAATGCATTGGCTGTCATGGCTATTATCGGAATATCCCCATTGTCTGTCATTCTTATATTGCGCGTTGCCTCGTACCCGTCCATAACTGGCATCTGGATATCCATAAATATGATATCATACACCGGATTTTCCTTATACATCTTAACCGCTTCGGCTCCATCAGACGCCTCATCAACCTTTAAGTTCATCATCTCTAAGATTTCTCTGGCAACCTCCCTGTTCATCTCCTTGTCATCTACAAGAAGCACCTGCTTGCCGCCAAAATCATATTCATCTGAAGATTTCTTTATAGTTTTCACAATATCAGAGGCACTTGTCTCACTCTTTTCAATCAGCTCATCATCAAATTTGTTTCTACGGCGTTTACAATACTCCATCTCAAACGATACTGTAAATCTGCTTCCCTTATCAAGTTCACTCTCAACCTTGATAGTGCCTCCCATCAAATCTACGATATTCTTGGTTATAGGCATTCCAAGACCCGTTCCCTGCACATACATTGTCCTCTCGTCAAGATGTCTTGAAAATGGGTCAAATATCTGCTCCATAAAGTCTTTAGTCATTCCTATTCCATCATCTTCAAATATGAATGTATACATGTTTGTCTTATCGTTTCCAAGCTCCTGCTCTTCGATTGTTATATGTACATGTCCCTTGGATGACGTGTATTTGACAGCATTGGATGCGATATTGATAAATACCTGATGAAGCTTTAATTTATCGCCATGTACATTAGGATGTATAAGCTCAGACATATCAATTGTAAATGTATGCTCTTTGCTTATTATTTGTGGCATAAGTATACTTTCAAGTTCACGGAACATTGATGGAATATGAACAACCTCTTCATTAACTTTAACTGTCTTTGACTCAATCTTGCTTATATCCAGTATATCATTGATAAGATTAAGAAGATGTCTGCTTGATATTGATATCTTTTCAAGACAGTCTCTTACCTTTTCCTTGTCATCACAATAATATTTTGCAATATCAACCATTCCTATGATACTGTTCATAGGTGTCCTGATATCATGTGACATATGTGACAGGAATTCTGTTTTGGCTGCATTAGCTGAATTGGCTGATTCAATAGCACTCTGCAATATTGCTGTCTGTCTGTCCTTTTCACGCACATACTCATCTATATTCTGGATAGACATTGTCACAGATATAGGTTTTCCATTCTTTCTTTCGCACACAGTAAAGCATGTCTTGCACCACGCAAATGAGCCATCATCAATTCTTCTTATATATCTGTACTCTACATGTTTTTTATTCATAAGGACTTTAGTTACATTTTCAGCAGATAAAAGTGTCCGTATTCTTTTTCTGTCCTCCTCATCAGTGATATAGACTTCTACATGCTCATCTATAGCTGCCCTGTAGCTGCCTCTCTCTTCCATATTATTGCGGTCTGGATATACCATGCAGTAATAATCATCTTCGAGATTGACATAATAGATTTCCATGTATGCACCGACTGTGCTAAGTACACTCTGTTCAAATATCCTGTCATCCGTCAGGTCTTTCTCCGCAAGAATTACTGTATCTGAATCAAGATATTCATTCTGAAAAACAATAGAATCAGACACCCAGCCTGGTCTGTTGTTATACTTTGTCTTAAATTCCTGTTCAAGATACCTTGTACCATCAGCTATGCTTTGTCTGATTTTTTCAATATTGACAAATTGTCTGAAACGTTCAATCTCCGATTCGCAGTAGAAATTCTTTTTAAATTCAAGCCATCTGTCAAATTCATATATACAGCCCTGCTCTATCTCATCCTGGTCCTTCAGGCAGTATATTCTGTTATTTCTTGTATTAATTTCATATATCTTGGTAAACATATATCCATTAGACAACAGCACACTCGTCCTGTTATCAAGCACTTTCTGGATATCATCCACAAGACGCACTGAGCTTATCCATATCTTACGTCCATCCTCATCATTGCCGACAGTCATTACATCCTGAATCCACACAGGTCTTCCCTGTCTGTTAAGCACTCTGTATTCACTGCGTATTCCATTCTGGACTTCTTCCTGATTATCATTATCAATCAGATTCATGACCAGCCCTTTGTACCACGCTCTGTCAGGTCCATATACGATATTCAGTATACGGTTGTCTGTAACCTCTATAAAATCATCATATGTATATCCAATAATATTCAATGCAAATTCACTTATAAAATTAAGTGTAAAACCCTCATCAAAATAACCACTTACAACACCAACTGCTGTATTGTCAGTAAGTATCTTGTTGATTTTATACTGAATATCCTCTGTAACTTCTAATTTCTTGTCATCTCCAAAGTATACGTGTTCCTTATAATAACATTTCATATGCACTATCCTATTCTGATTTATTCAATCCTACACAATTCGACTTAAATTCCATTGGAATAATAGCATATTAACTATGAGCCTACAATACAAGCAAAGTCCTTATTTATCGCAAGTTACGACACCCTTCGACATGTCATCTATAAGGTCAGGAAGCTGTCTTATATCTGTAATTCTATAATCTGGCACTATATCATTACAAGCCTCCATGCCAACGCCTTTTCTGTCATACCAGATTGTCTTTATTCCGGCATTAATTCCACCCTGAATATCAGATGTCAGGCTGTCTCCCACGATTACCGCCCCACTTCTGTCAAAGTCTGGTATCTGTGAAAAGCATATATCAAAGAACTCTTTAGATGGCTTATTCGCACCTACCTTTTCAGATATAAATATCTTCTTAAAGCATGGTGTTATTGATGCACTTGAAAGTCTTCCCGTCTGAACCTTATATGTGCCATTCGAAACAAGATATAAGTTGTATCTGTCTTTAAGTCCGAAAATTACATTTTCTGCACCATCTATATAATAATGTCCCTGTGACAATGCATTCTCATAGAACACTGCTGTCTGACTGGCATCTGCATCTACACCTATTGCTTCAAGAAACATTGCGAATCTTCTCACTTTCAGCTCGCTTCTTTCAATCTGCCCTTTTTCAAGAAGCTTCCACATAGAATCATTAATTTTACTGTATACATACACAAATGACTCTTCCGCATCCACTCCAAGATGCGAAAGAGTCTTCATTATTGCAATGCTCTCTGCCTTGCCAAAATCAAACAATGTTTCATCTAAGTCGAGTAATATATTGCGTATCACGGGTCATCCTCCATTATTATTACATTTAATTAATGTAATTGTACAATGTATGATACCTGCAGGCAATATTAATTTACACCATCATCATGATAGTACTTTCCATCAGGACCAAGCTTCCATATCTTGATATACTGGTTTTCTTTAATATCAAATATATCACGGATTCTCTTCTTAATCTCATCATCATATATCGGTGCCGCAATCTCAACTCTGCGCTCCATATTTCTAGTCATGAAATCTGCTGAAGCGATATATATATTATCCCTGTCTGGTGTTCCAAATATATATATTCTTGAATGTTCAAGGAATCGTCCAACTGCACTCTTAACTGTTATATTATTAGTGTAACCATCTATTCCCGGAACAAGACAGCATATTCCCCTGATTACCATCTCAACCTTGACACCTGCCTGTGAACACTCTACAAGCTTATCAATTATATCCTTATCAGTAAGAGAATTTATCTTGATGCCGACATATCCCGGTTCACCATTCTTAACATGGTTAATCTCATCATTCATCATCTGAAGTACTTCTCTTTTAAGACATTTTGGTGCTACAAGAAGTGATACAGTGTTATCTATGAATTCTTCCATGCAAAGCTTGGTAAATGTCTCAGCAGCTTCTTTTCCTATTGTTTTGTTAGCAGTCATAAGACTCAAATCCGTGTACTGCTTTGCTGTCTTTTCATTATAATTACCAGTTCCAATCTGGGTTACATAACTAATCCTGCCCTCTTCCTGATATGTTATAAGACAGAGCTTAGAATGAACCTTGGTATGGTCAAGTCCGTACACTATGCGGCATCCTGCATCTTCAAGCCTCCTTGACCACTCAATGTTGTTCTCCTCATCAAATCTTGCCCTCAGTTCAACAAGCACTACTACCTCTTTGCCATTCTCCGCAGCATTGATAAGCGATTCAATTATCTGCGAATTCTTGGCAACACGATAGAGTGTCATCTTAATTGATACAACCCTGTTATCATTGCCAGCCTCATTTAACAGTCTAAGGAAAGGATTCATGCTCTCATATGGGTAGAATAATAATCTGTCTTTCTCTTCTATAATAGATATCATGCTTCTTGACGGATTAGCCCATACCGGAACCTTTGCCACATGTCTTTCGTAGAACAGCTTCTTATCTGCCCTTAGAATGTCCTGTATATCAAATACAAATGACAAATCAAGCGGTGCCTCTGAATAAAATATCTGTTCCTGCTTTAATTCAAGTTCCTTGCAGAGATTCAGAATAATAGTCTCATCAAGCAGTCTTGAATATTCCATCTTAACCGGACACAATCTCTTTCTCTGGCGAATCATCCTCTCCATCGTGTCACGATAATCAGTGTCTTCATTATCAACCGCCTCATCAACGTCAATATCCGCATTTCTAATAATTCTTATAAGTGATTTGCTCTTTATCTGATACTTTTCGAATATCTTAGGCATAAAATGAAGAATCAGCTCTTCAACCAGCATAAACTTCTTATTGTCTGAAGGAATTGGCACAAGTCTTGAAAATACACCATTGCTGCATGGAACAATTCCTACCTTGTCGCTGTTCTTCTTACCAAGAAGCGCGACTGCATATATCTCCTTATTCTTCATAAATGGAAATGGCTGTTTCTTGCCAACTATCTGTGGTGAAAGCAGCGGCAGAACTGACTCCTTGAAATATTTCTCAAGATACACAGCATCACTGTAATCTATGTCATTGAAATTAAGTATCTTAATTCCATAGTCCTCAAGCTGCAGCATAAGATTTCTATATACTGCATCCTTTTTTCTTGTAAGCTCCCTTGATTCCTTGAATATCGCTGTGAGCTGTTCCTTCGCTGTCATATTAGTCTTATTGTCGCTTTTATCCTGCGAAAATCTCATCTGGTCATATAATGAGCCTACTCTGACCATAAAAAATTCATCAAGATTACTCTGGAATATTGATGCAAATGTCAGTTTTTCACACAGTGGAACATTATTGTCCTCTGCCTCAAGCAGAACTCTTTCATTAAATTTAAGCCACGACAATTCTCTATTCTGATAATATCCCTTTATACTTTTCATATTATTCCTCGTTTCCCATGCAGATTCCTAAATCTCTTGCCTGTCTGACAAGCTGGCCATCCGCATCTACCATCTTGGTTTTTCCTGCAACCTTCTCTAATTCAACATACTCTATTTCATTATTATCAACGCAGACCATGTATCCATACCTCTTATTAATAATGAGCTTTGCTGCTTCAACTCCAAGCCTTGTCGCTAATACCCTGTCATATGGATCCGGACTGCCGCCTCGCTGCACATGACCTGGCACTGTAACACGTACTTCCTGTCCTGTCATTACTGATATAGTATTGCCAAGTCTGTATGATGCTGACGGAAATCCGTCATTTTTCCATAATTCTTTAAGCTCACGCTTAGGCATTGCCGCCTCACCTATAGACAATGCTCCCTCTGCCATCGCTATAATTGTAAATTTCTTGCCATTCTCTGTACGTCTTTTAATAGCATTTACAACAACATTAATATCATATGGTATCTCTGGTATAAGTATGACATCTGCTCCACTTGCAAGTCCCGCATTAAGTGTCAGCCATCCTGTCTTATGTCCCATAACCTCAACAATGAAAACTCTGCTGTGTGATGCCGCTGTAGTGTGTATGCAGTCAATTGCGTTAGCCGCTATGTCCATAGCTGACTGATAGCCGAAGCTGACATGTGTCTTTGCAAGGTCATTATCTATAGTCTTAGGAAGTGTCACTATATTAAGCCCCTTCTGTTTAAGGGCAAGTGCTGTCTTATGTGAGCCATTACCGCCAAGAATCACAAGACAGTCAAGCTGGAGTTCCTTATATGTAGATATCATAGCCTCAATCTTGTCTTTTCCATCATCAAGAGGTACTCCGATATATTTAAAAGGAGTCCTTGATGTGCCAAGTATTGTTCCACCTATATTAAGTATCCCCGAGAAATCCTCCTGTGTCATAATTTTATATTCATTTCTCATAAGCCCTTTGTAGCCATCTATAAATCCATATATAACTGTGTCCTTTGACAGATTAAACAACGTCTTTGCCACACCACGCATGGCTGCATTGAGTGCCTGACAGTCGCCGCCGCTTGTTAGCATTCCAACTTTAATCATGATTCCCTCCTCTTCTGAATAAAATAACCTGATTTCATTTTTCACAAGTATACGTGTGGAATGTAAAATCTAATACATGCTCTATGTGAAATCCGTGTAAATTATTTCACATATGTATACACACAGCTTGAATACAATAATTATTTGGACTACGATTATGAAAATAAATATTTGACAACAATTGCATAGAGTGTTATACTCTGATTGTTAAAAATTTATCAAACATTTTATTTATGGAGGTAAAGAAAATGGCTGAAGGTAAAAATGAAAACTTTATTGTTGATTCTGTTGAAGCTTTAGAGAAGAAGCTTGCGCAGATAAGGGAGGCGCAGAGGATTTTCGCAACTTACACACAGGAGCAGGTCGACAAGATATTTACTGCTGCTGCAATCGCTGCCAACCAGGCAAGAATTCCTCTTGCTAAGCAGGCTGTCGCAGAGACAGGCATGGGTATTGTTGAGGATAAAGTTATCAAGAATCATTTCGCATCTGAGTATATTTATAATACTTACAGAGACACCAAGACATGCGGTGTTATCGAAGAGAACAAATCATTTGGCATCAGGAAAATCGCCGAACCAATTGGCGTTATCGCTGCTGTTATTCCAACAACCAATCCAACATCAACTGCTATATTCAAGAGTCTGATATCATTAAAGACGAGAAATGGTATCATAATAAGTCCACATCCTCGTGCTAAAGCAAGTACTATTGCTGCTGCAAAGGTTGTTCTTGATGCTGCAGTTAAGGCTGGTGCACCAGAAAATATAATCGGATGGATTGATGTTCCTTCTCTTGATTTAACTAATATGGTTATGAAGGAGGCTGATATAATACTTGCAACTGGTGGTCCAGGTATGGTTAAGGCCGCTTATTCATCAGGAAAGCCTGCACTCGGTGTTGGTCCTGGTAATACTCCTGCAATCATTGACAGTTCAGCAGATGTTACATTAGCAGTCAATTCAATTATTCATTCAAAAACATTTGATAATGGTATGATATGTGCATCAGAGCAGTCAGTAATCGTAGATACCAAGTTATATAAGCAGGTAAAGGATGAATTTACTGCAAGAGGATGCCACTTCCTTACTAAGACAGAGCTTGACAAAGTTCGTAAGACTATCCTTATCAATGGCTCACTCAATGCCAAGATTGTTGGACAGAGTGCATATAATATAGGAAAGCTTTCAGGCATAACTGTTCCAGAAAATACTAAGATTCTTATCGGTGAAGTTACTTCTGTTGATTTATCAGAGGAATTCGCACATGAGAAACTTTCTCCAGTTCTTGCAATGTATAAGGCTAAAGATTTTGAAGATGCTCTTGCAAAGGCTAAACAGCTTGTAGCTGACGGCGGATATGGCCATACATCTTCATTATATATTAATATAGAGACACAGCAGGATAAAATAGCTGTCTTCCAGGAGGCTATGAAGACTTGCCGAATTCTCATCAACACTCCTTCTTCACAGGGTGGTATCGGTGATATCTACAATTTCATGCTCACTCCATCACTCACACTTGGTTGTGGTTCATGGGGCGGCAACTCTGTTTCAGAAAATGTAGGCGTTAAACACCTTTTAAACATCAAAACCGTTGCAGAAAGGAGAGAGAATATGCTGTGGTTTAGAGCTCCTGAAAAGGTTTACTTCAAGAAGGGCTGCCTTCCTGTTGCTCTTGATGAGTTAAAGAATGTATTAGGCAAGAAGAAAGTATTTATCGTTACTGACCAGTTCCTTTATAAGAATGGATATACAAAGTGTGTTACAGATAAGCTTGATGAACTCGGTATCGTTCATACAACATTCTATGATGTAGCACCAGACCCAACACTTGCATGCGCCAAAGAAGGTGCCAAGGCTATGACATCATTTGAGCCAGACTGTATCATTGCTATAGGTGGTGGTTCAGCAATGGATGCCGGTAAGATTATGTGGGTTATGTATGAGCATCCTGAAGTAGATTTCATGGATATGGCAATGCGTTTCATGGATATCAGAAAACGTATCTACACATTCCCTAAGATGGGTGAGAAGGCTTACTTCATAGCTGTTCCTACATCTTCTGGTACTGGTTCAGAGGTTACACCTTTCGCAGTTATCACAGATGAAGAGACTGGAATCAAGTATCCACTTGCTGACTACGAGCTTCTTCCTAAGATGGCTGTCATTGATGCTGACATGTGTATGGATCAGCCTAAGGGACTTACAGCCGCTTCTGGTATTGATGCCCTCACACATGCACTTGAAGCTTATGCTTCTATTATGGCAACAGAGTACACAGATGGTCTTGCATTAAAGGCTATGAAGAATATATTCGATTACCTTCCAGCAGCATATGAGAATGGACCTCATGATGCAGTTGCAAGAGAAAAGATGGCTACTGCTTCTACTATGGCTGGTATGGCATTTGCCAATGCATTCCTTGGATTATGCCACTCTATGGCTCACAAGCTTGGTGCATTCCATCATCTTCCACATGGTATCGCTAACGCTGTACTTATCACAGATATCATGCGATACAATGCCGCTGAGGTTCCTGCCAAGATGGGTACATTCCCACAGTACAGCTATCCTCACTGCAAGGAAAGATATCTTGAATGTGCTAACTTCCTTGGAATTCAGGGCAAGAACGATGACGAGAAGTTCGAGAACTTCTTAGCTGCTATCGAAGACCTCAAGAAGAAGGTTGGCATTAAGAAGACTATTAAAGATTATGGTGTTGATGAAAAGTATTTCTTAGAGACACTTGACGATATGGTTGAGAAGGCATTTGATGACCAGTGTACAGGTGCTAACCCTAGATATCCTCTTATGTCAGAGATTAAAGCTATGTATCTTAAGGCTTACTACGGAAAGTAATCAGGAAGGAGAATAAGCTATGAAAAAATGTATTTATAAAGGTTCGCAGAAATCTGTCTACCTTGATGGCGACAAGGTTTCTAAGGTTTTCGCCCTGTCTTACAACAAATCAGACGTATTATATGAAGCATTAAATACATCCAGAGTTGAAGATACAGGACTTGACATTCCTAAATTATTGAGTGTATCTGTTGATGATGGCCAGTGGGTCATCACCAGCCAGTATGCCAAGGGAAGTACTCTTGAAGAACTTCTTAAAGCACACCCAGAAAACACAGACAGCTATATTGAAGCTATGGTTGATTTCCAGATATCATTCAACAAGAGAAGTAATCCTCTTCTTCTGTCTCTTAAAAGTAAATTAAACAGACAGATTAAAGAGCTTAATGTTGATGAACATATCAAATATGAACTTGAATCAAGACTTGAGGAACTTCCTACACATAACAAGCTGTGCCATGGTGACTATTGTCCAGAAAATATTATTGTTACAACTGACAAGAACAACAAAATCACTGGCATAACAGCCGTTGACTGGGTTCATGCAACTAAGGGCAACGCAAGTGCTGATGTAGCTAATACATACCTCACACTTAAGCTCTCTGACGAGAAGCTTGCTGATAAATATATCAAGCTTTTCTGTGAGAAGACTTCAACTGACATGAAATATGTCAATAAGTGGATGCCTATTGTAGCTGCAGCTAGACTTACTAAAAAGAAACCTGATGAAAAGGCTATGCTTGAATCAATGATTGATATATGCGATTTCCAGTAAAATCAGACTGATTATGCTCCTATCGCACCCCCTTACATAACTCCCCAGAGATTCCTAACATCTGACAATGCAGATATAAAGGGCTCTGGGGAGCTTTTTATATTTGCGTAACAAAGTTTATAAATGTTTAATAATAAAATTAGCACTCACCTCTTGACAGTGCTAATAATTAGGTATATAACATAGTCAAGAACAAAGGAAAGGGATTAATTCCAGAGTTCAAAAGTAACATGGCGATAGGTTTTATAAGAGAAAAGGAGAGATGACTTATGTTAATGCCTAGTATTTTTGGAGAGAACTTATTTAATGATGATTGGATGGACTTTAATTTCCCTGATATTGATAAAGCCTTATATGGTAAACATGCACAGAATGTTATGAAGACTGATGTCAGAGAAACAGAATCTGGCTATGAATTAGATGTTGATCTTCCTGGTTTTAAGAAAGATGAAATCAGTGCACAGCTTGACAATGGATACCTTACAATTAGTGCCTCTAAGGGACTTGATAAGGATGAGGAAAAGAAGAATGGCAAGTATATCCGCAAGGAGCGTTATGCCGGCGCTATGAGCAGAAGCTTCTATGTTGGTGATGGTCTTAGCCAGAGCGATATCAAAGCTAAATATGAAGACGGTATCCTTAAAATCAGCGTTCCTAAGATGGATAAGAAAGCTATCGAAAGCAGCAAGGCAATTGCTATCGAAGGATAATCCGATTGACAGCTTCAACCCCTATACGTTGTTAAATAATAAAATGTGTACTATATCTTATGGTACATAGGAAGCCCCCCGGCAGGTGTGTTACCTGCCGGGGGTGTTTCATTATTTACCAGCCTGCCATTTATGACTGCTATTTATACCGTTCCTGTGATAACAAGAGTACTTACACCCGGATTGACAATCCATGCTCCTGTTGTAGGATCCTGTGCGTATGTTGCGGCTGGAACTGTTATCTGACCGGCAACACTTGCAAAGGCACCTGTTGTCTCATCATATGTGTAATTCGTTCCTGCTGTCCATGCTGTTCCATTGAATGTGGCTGTCAGATTAGTAAGAATTGGATCAAATGTGTCTGTGACAACTACATTTGTTGCCGCATCTGCTGCTGCGTTACCTATATTCTGTATAAGGAATGTGTAGGTAAGAGTTCCATTTTCTGTAACAGGAACCGGGCTTACTGACTTAGTGATTATAAGGATTGGCTCATTCTCAGATGTCACTGTCTCTGTTACTGTAATAGGTGTAACTCCTCCACCGCTGATAACTGCTGTGTTGGTTATTGTCGCATTAGTAGCTAATGGAGCATACTGGTTAACCTCTGCCTCATATATTATAGTTGCATTGCCGCCGGCAGGAATGTTTATTCCTGTTATAGCGAGTGGCGGACCTGCTGTTACTGCTGGTGCTGTCTGAACAACGCCATTCACATAATACTTAACTGTTCCTTCAACATAAGTCAATGGAGTAACTGTTGTTGTATCAAATGCGTATGCTCCCAGATTGTCTGTAAGTGTGATATTGTTGAATGCTGTTGTACCTGAATTAACGATACTTATAATATAAGTTATAGTATCATTCTGCCCATATGTGCTTCTCACTGCTGTCTTCGTAGCAGATAATACCTCTAAAATCTCGCCAACTGCTATATTAGAATTGGCAACTGAATTGCCATAACGAAGCTGCGCCTGATTAGTAAATCTTGCCATATTAACTTTCCTCTCATATATTCGGTTATACTATAATATATGACAGTTATTTTTATTGTTTACTAGAGGGCTTGTCATATACTCGCAGTTGATATTTAATATTATATATTGACATTTTATATTTAAAATGATACAATACTATTTGTATACAGAATATACAGTGTCGGCACCTATAATTATGAAAGGATTTGAATGACAGATAAACTAAATATCAAAGATTCTGTCCAGAATGATATAATTCTTAAGGAATTCTGGAGAGATAATGCAAGATTCGCTGATTTATTTAATGCTGTTATATTTAACGGCAGGCAGATTATCAGACCTGACGAATTGCAAGAGCTTGATACCGATATTTCAGGTACAATCAGCATGAAGAATTACAGCGAATCCATCAAGCGCACCAGAGACGTCGTTAAAAAGATGTGCAATGGTGTTGAATTTAATATACTGGGGCTTGAACTACAGGATAAAACCCACTATGCTATGCCTCTTAGAACAATGGTCTATGATGCATTAGGTTATATCAAAGAATATAACGAATTAAAGAAACTACATAAATCTGGCGGTAAAACTTTTGATTCTCCTGAAAGCTTTTTATCTGGAATTAATAAAGATGACCGCTTCCACCCTATCATTACGATAGTCTTATATTATGGCGAATCCCCTTGGGATGGACCTGTATGTCTAAGCGATATGATGTACGATATGCCTGATGACATACGCAATATCTTTTCTGACTATAGGCTTAATCTTGTTCAGATACTTGATTCCAACCAATATAAATTTTATAATGATGATGTAAAAGCAGTATTTAATATTGCACGAAGCATCTACACCAAAGATATGCAATATATCTATAATGAATATGCTGGCAAAGATGTTGACACATATATTATGAAATTAATAGCTAAGATAACATCTTATCCACGTCTGATGGATATATGTGACAATAATAAAAGCGAGGGAGGCGAGATTATGCCATGTAAAGCATTACAGGAGATGTTTGAGGAGCAGCAGGAAATTGGAATGGCTAAGGGTATTGAACAATGCAAAAAAGACGTTCAAAATAGCATTATTCAGGCAATTCAAAACATGCTTGACCTAGGTCTTACCAAGGAACAGATTCTGACTAAATATACACCAGAAGAATTCGCCATGGCAGAAAAGGCTATGGCTAGTAAATAAATAGACGATTCTCAAATATACATAGTCAATTCAAAATAAGCTCATCACTGTGTTTAATTTAACGAGCCTGTGAAAAAATCTCTGTAAATTAAACAATACAAGGGTCTTCTATGATAAA
>URGC01000025.1 GCA_900547255.1 uncultured Eubacterium sp.
TTAGCGGTATTATGGCCTTGCAAGAAAGAAATGAGGTGAACAATTATGAGCATTATAAATGCGGCGAGAAGATTTGAACAGAGATTTGACGCAAAAGCGGAGCGCTTTATGAACAGCGGCACACAAGCGGCCAAAGAAGCAGGCAACATGGTGGATTTGGACTCTTAAGTCGTGAGTATAATCGAAGTGGTAGAAAAGTTACCTATTATATCGGTTGTAACTTTTTTTATGAACTCTATTGACAAGAAAACTTGGTATGTGTATAATTAAAATATGCAAAGAAAACTTGGTATGGAGGTGTTTTGATGAAAAAGGACGAAATCTTAAATGCAAGCAGAAAAGAACATCGCAATAAGGACTTGGCTGAAATGGAAGTGGTATATCAAGCCGGAAGTCACGCAAGCAGAGTTGGTGCTTTAGTGTGTTGTTTGCTTTCGCTGTTATCTTCTGTGCTTGCTCATACTATGATTTACAGTCCGTGGGTTATATACTTCAGCATTATTGCAACACAATGGTTAGTTCGTTTTATCAAAATGAAGCGAAAGAGCGATTTGGTCTTGACTGTTCTGTTTTTTGTGCTTTCCATTTTGGCATTTGTTGGATTTGTTAGCCACCTTTTAGAGGTGAGAATATGAAAGAACAATTACAACTGAAAAATCACTTAAAGGAAGTTCGCACAGAAGCAAATCTTTCTCAAGCTCAACTTGCAGAAATGGTGGGTGTATCAAGAAACACGATTAGTTCTATTGAAACAGGACAGTTTAATCCAACTGCAAAATTGGCTCTAATTCTTTGTATTGCATTGGACAAAAAATTTGAGGAACTATTCTATTTTTAGGAGGTCATTATGGAAAATATTATAATGTTGATTTTGGGAGTGCTCATATCTGTTGTGGGAATTGTAAATATCAAAGGCAATATCAGCACAATTCATTCTTACAATAGGCGAAGAGTAAAAGAAGAAGATATACCAAAGTATGGAAAAGTTGTTGGAACAGGAACACTGATTATAGGAATATCTCTTGTATTAGGTTTTATTGTTTCGTTTTGGAGTGAAATAATTATAGATTATATCATTCTTCCAGCAGTTATTGTCGGATTAGGCTTTATATTGTATGGACAGTTCAAATACAATAAAGGAATTTTTTGAGAATCAGGGAGGTATAAAGATGGAATTGAACACAATATCAGGTCTGGCGATAGCGGGAGTTATCTGCTCCGTTGTCCTCTCGATGGGGGTACCGATTGCTTTGTTCATTGCAGGAAGGGTGAAGCTTAAGGCAAGGATTTCCTCGTTCTTTATCGGAGCAGGAACCTATCTGCTGTTTGCCATGCTGTTGGAGCAGCTGCTGCATGTTCTTGTCATTCAGTTCTGCGGACTGAACGCACAGAGCAGGCCATGGCTTTACTATGTGTACGCGGCTTTGGCTGCAGCGGTTTTTGAAGAGACCGGAAGACTGATTGCCATGAAGTTCTGGATGAAGAAATGGCTGGATTTTCCAAATGCACTGATGTATGGAATCGGGCATGGCGGTGTGGAGGCCATTCTGCTCGGAGGACTCTCCGGAATCAGCAATCTTGTGTCCATGCTGATGATCAACAGCGGAGCCATGCAGAATACGCTGGCGGCACTTCCTGCTGAGTCTGCAAACCAGACCGTGTCACAGCTGTCGGCCCTATGGACAACACCGGCACCACTCTTTTTTGTAAGCGGAATCGAAAGAATCAGTGCCATCATTCTGCATATCGGGTTGTCACTGCTGATCTACCGGGCGGTAAAGGCAGGCAAATGCAGGACAGCGGCTTTTACAGCGGTTCTTGCATATGGGATTCATTTTATCGTGGACTTCTTTGCCGTGGCAGGTTCGGCGCTTCTTCCCATCTATGTGATTGAAATTGGTGTCTTTGTGATGGCAGCCGGAACTCTTGTTATGGCGCTGAAGATGGGGAATGATGGAAGAACTGTAAATTCAAGTTTGCAGAACTAATAGAGAAGTAACATATAAAACAATAAATATGGTCAAAAAATCATCGACATCCGACCTACAGCACGTTATAATATAGTTAATCTAATAAGAAAACCAAGTGATCATTGTTACGAAGCTGAATCGTAATGGTGGCCAACCGAGTGAACTCGATGGAACGGAATGGTTATATCCTCCGGGTGCTCCGAGCACCGGACGAGCACCGAAAGGTGCTTTACAGAGATGAAAACAGGTTTTCTTATTTTGACAGGGAGTAACAGAATAGTTAGGAAAACAAAGGATTTCCTTGACTTAGGTTGACTAATCATTGTATGTATTTACAGTGGTATCTCGAGCTCCTAAGGGGCAGTTGAGGGTTCGATTCCCTCAGGGAACATTAGAGTAAGCAGCAATGACATGAGAAAGGTCATTGCTGCTTTTTTGCAATATTTTTATAATAGGCAAATTGGATGATTGTGGGACTATATTCCGCTTACCTTGACTTATCAAGGGGTGCATGGGATAATCCTTTTATGATTTACTTTTTATAATGAAGCAAATGTGGAATAGAGGAGGCTTTTCATGTTTAAATTTAATGGTGATAGTATCTTTTATTGTCAAAAGAAGATTTGTTTAAACGAGCATACTGTCTATCTTGATGGCAGCATGGCTGATGATGAAGTCTCGCAATATTCCTATGTATATAATGACATACGTGATGTATTTGAACATGCCCTGATTAATGGTTCCGAGACAGAACCGATGAAGGTTTATATAGCTCCATATGTCTACTGGATAGATAATCCTGAGGCGGTTGACACATTGCAGAAGACAGAAGGCTATTCTTTGCCATATGGAATGGTAGTGAAATGTGAATATCTGCATCTTCATGGACTGACAGATAATCCGTATCAGGTGGTGATTGCTGGAAATCGTGGGCAATCAAATGGAGCAAATGGTAATTACACATTGTTTCATTTTGATGGTGATGGACTTACTATGGAAAATCTGACATTGGGAAATTATTGTAATGTTGATCTGGATTATTCATGGAATCCGGCATTGAACCAGAGGAAGCGTACAAATACAATTACCCAGGCTCAGCTTGCAACACTGTCTGGTGATAAATTTCTGGCAGTTAATTGTAATTTTATAAGCAGGCTTAATCTGAGACCTGTATCTGGTGGGAAACGAAGCCTGTATTATAATTGCCATTTTGAGAGTACTGATGATGCACTCAATGGTAATGCTGTTTACGAGAAATGCAGCTTTGATTTTTATGGTGGCAGGCCACTTTATGATACTTATGGCAGCGGCGCGGTTTTTCTTAATTGTAATTTTAATTCTAAATTGATGAATGTACAGTCAGAGGTTCATCAGTATTTCACTAAAGCAGGAGGACCGGTTACAGCCGTAGACTGCCGCTTTCATTATGATTATGGAGATATGGCTGATGTTGATATCAACTGGACAAAGTATCCACAGTCATCTCTGCGCTGTTATTCATACAATCTTACAAAAAATGGAAATGCATTTAGCATAAAATCAGGTGCTACTGTTGATTTAACAGGTAAGAAGCTGTTGAATGCTTACAGACTGATGGTAGATAACAAGGTTATGTATAATACCTATAATCTTTTGAGAGGAAATGATGACTGGGATCCAATGAACCGCAAAGAGACTGTAAATGCTCTTGGCACTGATTATGTGGATGTTCCAACATTAATGACTATAAAATCTGGTGCAGATGTAATTACCAGCGGAGTGGATTGTACAGAGTTAAAATCAGAGATATTCCTGTTCAGTGATTCAACGATAACTGGTAGTGGTAAGTTATCTGGTAAAGAAACCCATGTTACTTCAGATGTGAGATGGCATGTGGCACCGGGCGAGGAAGCTTATATAAGCCTGAAAGATAATGGTGATGGTAGCTGCACTGTGAGCGGATGCAATTCTGGTACTACTGCTAAAAATGTGCTTATTATTGCTGACACGCCGGACGGCTTAGAGGCTGCCACGGAATTAACGGTGAAACCATATTTGCAGGAGGCTCCTGCTTTTAATGTCATGCCACAGATTAAAATGGAACATGGGGCTTTGAAACTGAATTATTCTCTTGAACTTGATGAGGCTGCGGATGAGTCTTTGATTTGCTGGTATCGTTGCAGAGACAAAAAATGTTTGGATGAGTCGCCTGCACTTACGGCAATTTCGCGGTTTGGCAGACCAGAGAACATCTATCAGCTTACTACAGGTGATGTTGGATATTACATTATGGCTGTAATCACGCCAAAGAGTTCTAACAGTGAGTATGGCGGGCAGTTTTCTATTATAACTGAAGAACCGATAAATATTGGACAGGTTGACAATCCGAACTATCTGGATACGGACTTTCACAGCTTTCCGCTTACAAAGCAGCCTCTTATAAAAGCAGGATTTTGGACAGTAGACAGTTTTCGTCCAGAAGATACATATAATTTTGGCACATGGTCTGACTCTGCAAATGATACTCCATGGGTATATGGTTATGCAGGAAATGGCTGTGTTGGCTGTGGTCTATATCAGGGAACGCAGGGAGCGCGTTTAATGTATACACCAGTGTCTGACAAAATTAAAGATATGTATTTACAATTGACTGTTGACCCTGCTAAAACAGCCGGGCAGGGATTTGGAAGTGCTGACCAATACATGGATATCTGTGTAAAATTTGACACTTCGTGGTTAAGCGGCTATGGTCTGCGTATTGTGAGGACTGTTGCAGCTTCTAATGCTGTGTCAATGATGCTTGTGGAATATATAGATGGCAAAACGAATTATCTTACCAGTCCAGTTATTGCGTCCTGCTATCAGACTGGATGCACAATTGAGTTAAATGTTACCGGTTCCAGCCTCAGGGCGCATGTAGAGAGTACTACGCCGCAGCTTGATGACCAGAAGAAAATGGGCTGGGCAGATATAGTGGATTTAGAAGCTGAAATTAATCCAAATGATTTTGGAGGAATCTGTATTCAGCATACCGGAAGTGTTGGTACAGGAGGCTGGCAGAATTGCACGATGCTTCATAGGCTATGGTGCCGTTGGTGCCAGGCACTATAAACTCTCCCTGCAAGAGACAGAAAGCCTAAGTTGGTTGCCCATTACTTCCGCAACAGATGGAACAACATTCCTGAATTTGATTACAAAACTGAATAATATGTGTTGTAGTAGTGCAGATATTAAAAATAGTATCTGCACTATTGCATATATTCCTGCAAAGCATGATGAATACAAGGATATGAGGTGATTGTATCATGATTTGTGAATAATTTTGTGAATTTTATAACAAAATGTAGTGGACAAAATACAAGAAAATGGTTAATATGTACATATGATATATAAGAGGTGTAAAAACCAACTGATATTCAGCTGGTTTTAATAATGAAAGAAAGGGGCGATAAAGCATGAAGCAGTTTACATATGTAATCACAGATGAGATTGGAATACATGCAAGACCAGCTGGATTACTTGTAAAAGAAGCTAAAAAGTATCAGAGCACTATAACTATTACATGTAATGGTAAGAGTGCAGCTGCAAGTAAGCTGATGGCTGTAATGGGCATGGGAGTAAAGCATGCAGATACAGTGGAAGTCAGTGTGGAAGGACCAGATGAAGATACTGCTTTCGAAGAGATGCAGAAGTTCTTCCATGAGAACCTTTAAAATATAGTCTTAAGAATGATTTGAGAGGGTATACAATATGGAAAGGTATATTGGAAAGTCCGTATATAAAGGAACGGCAATTGGACCAATCAACGTTCTGAAGAAAAAAGACAGTGTTGTCAAAAGAATACATGTTGATGATACAGATGCAGAATTAAGACGCTTAGATGCAGCAAAAGATGCGACACTTAAGCAGCTCGGAGAACTGTATGACAAGGCTTTGCAGGAGGTTGGCAAAGTCAATGCAGAGATTTTCGAGGTTCATCAGATGATGCTTGAGGATGAAGATTATCAGGATGCTATTCATAATATGATAGAGAACGAAAAGGTTAATGCAGAGTATGCAGTAGCGATAACTGGTGATAATTTTGCAGAGATGTTCGCAAGCATGGATGACGAATATATGCAGGCGCGTTCGGCTGATGTTAAAGATGTTTCTAACCGCGTGGTACGTAATCTGAGCGGGGAAAAACAGATTGACTGGAATGATATGGAGCCATCAATTATTGTGGCAGATGATTTGACACCAAGTGAAACAGTACAGATGGATAAGAGCAAGATTCTGGCATTTGTAATGGTACATGGTTCTAAGAATTCACATACAGCAATTCTTGCACGAATGATGAACATTCCTGCACTTGTTGGTGTACCGGTTGATTTGGATATGCTGCACAATGGAACTAATGCAATTGTAGATGGAAAAGAAGCTGTTTTTTATCTGGATCCAGATGATGCAAAGCTTAGTGAAGCAAAGGAGGCACAACAGAAGGAACAGGAACAGAAAAAGCTCCTTTCAACTTATAAAGGACGTGAATCTGTTACAAAGAGCGGCAGGAAAATTCATCTTTATGCCAATATTGGAAGTGTATCAGATGTAGCATATGTCCTTGATAATGATGCTGAGGGAATTGGTCTGTTCAGAAGTGAGTTTTTATATCTTGGAAGAGACGAACTTCCAGATGAAACAGAACAGTTTAATGCATATCGTCAGGTGCTTCAGACAATGGCTGGTAAAAAAGTAGTTATAAGAACACTTGATATCGGCGCAGACAAGAATGTAGATTATCTTGGACTTGGTCAGGAAGCTAACCCGGCAATGGGATATCGTGCTATCAGAATTTGTCTGGAACAGCCAGACATTTTCAAAACACAACTGAGGGCACTTCTTAGAGCTGCCATATATGGTAATTTGTCAATAATGTATCCGATGATTATTTCTGTGGAAGAAGTAATGTGTATTAAAAAGATTGTTGAAGAAGTTGCAAAGGAGCTTGAGGAAGAGAATATTCCTTATATGATTCCAGAGCAGGGTATTATGATTGAGACGCCGGCTGCGGTCATGATGAGTGAAGAGCTTGCAGAACTGGTAGATTTCTTCAGCATAGGTACGAATGATCTTACACAATATACACTGGCTATTGACAGACAGAATAACAGACTGGACAGATTTTATAATTCACATCATGAGGCTGTTCTTCGTATGATACAGATGACTATTGATGGAGCACATAAGCATGGCAAGTGGGTTGGTATATGCGGTGAACTTGGAGCAGATACAACTCTGACAGAAAGATTCGTAAAGATGGGAATTGATGAACTCAGCGTGTCACCTTCAATGGTGCTTGGAGTCCGTAGTAAAATATGCGAAATGGAGTGATAGTCAATGAGAATATATAAAGCGCAGGATTATGCAGGTATGAGCAGAAAAGCGGCTAATATTGTATCTGCACAGATTATTATGAAACCAGATTGTGTTCTGGGACTGGCGACAGGTTCTACACCGGTCGGTCTCTATAAACAACTTGTTGACTGGTATAATAAAGGAGATCTGGATTTTTCAGAAGTCAGAACGGTTAATCTGGATGAATACAAAGGTCTCAGCCGTGATAATGATCAGAGTTACTATTACTTTATGCACAAGAATTTATTTGATCATGTTAATATACCTGTCGAGAACACACATTTACCTGATGGAATTGAATTGGATTCTGAAAAAGAATGTAACAGATATTCTAAGTTAATACAGTCCATGGGTGGAGTTGATTTACAGGTTTTAGGGATTGGACATAATGGTCATATTGGATTTAATGAACCTGGCGAATCCTTTGAAAAACAGGTTCATTGTGTTAATCTTACTCCTTCTACAATTGAAGCTAATAAGAGATTTTTTGCATCTGCAGAAGATGTTCCAAAGCAGGCATACACAATGGGAATCAAGACAATTATGCAGGCAAAGAAAATACTGATTGTTGCCAGCGGTGAGGATAAAGCAGAAATTGTAAAAAAAGCATTTTTTGGTCCTGTTACACCACAGGTTCCAGCGTCAGTTTTACAGCTGCACAATGATGTTACGCTGGTAGCGGACGAAGCAGCGCTCAGCATGATTTAATAAGTGGTTGTACGATAGATAGAAGGTGTGAACAGATGATTATAAAAGATGCAGATGTTTTTACACAGGATAATTGCTTTGTCAGAACGGATGTTGTAGTTAAAGATGGAAAATTTGCAGCTATATCTGATATGACAGAGGGAGCTGGAGAGGTAATTAAGGCTGATGGGCTTTATATGATTCCAGGACTGGTAGATATACATTTTCATGGCTGCAAAGGTGCAGACATGTGTGATGGCACCAGGGAAGCTCTTGATGTTATTGCAGCGTATGAGGCATCTGTTGGAGTGACAAGTATATGTCCTGCAACTATGACAATACCAAAAGATGAACTTGTTAAAGTTATGAAAAATGCCGGTGAGTACTCTTATAATGGTGGAGCACATATTGTTGGCATTAATATGGAGGGACCATTTATAAGTCCTTCCAAAAAGGGAGCACAGGCAGCGGATAATATAATGCATTGTGATTATGAATATTTCTGTAAACTTCAGGAGGCCGCTAATGGTTTGATTAAGCTTGTCGATATTGCACCGGAAGAACCGGGAGCCATGGAGTTTATAGATAAAGTAAAGGACAATGTTGTAGTTTCGCTGGCTCACACAGCATCAGATTATGATACAGCGAAAGAAGCTATAGAACGCGGTGCATCTCATGCGACACATTTATATAATGCAATGCCGCCATTGAACCATAGAAATCCTGGGGTTATAGGAGCTGTCAGGGATTCTGGTAAATGTCATGCCGAACTTATCTGTGATGGTGTTCATATTCATCCTTCGGTAATTCGTGCAACATTTGCAATGTTTGGTGCAGAGCGCATGATTTTGATTAGTGACAGCATGAGAGCCACAGGACTTGATGACGGAGAGTATACTCTTGGAGGACAGCCTGTATCTGTAAAAGGTAATCTTGCAACTTTGCATGATGGTACAATTGCTGGGTCTGCAACTAATTTAATGGACTGCATGCGTTATGTTGTAAAGAAAGCAGGATTGTCTCTGGAGACTGCGGTAATGTGTGCTGCATCTAATCCTGCTAAAGAAATAGGAATATTTGATGAGGCTGGAAGTATAGCTGTTGGAAAAAGAGCAGATTTTGTGCTTCTGGATAAAGAATTAAATATAGTTGGCGTATACATAGATGGAAAGGAGATAATATGTTAGGTTTTTTAAAGGGAAAATCAAAGGACAATATAATCTATTCTCCATGTAATGGAAAAGTAGTTCCACTTACAGCAGTTTCAGACCCGACATTTTCTGAAAAGATTCTGGGTGATGGATTTGCTGTTATTCCATCAGAGGGTAAAGTATATGCTCCAGCTGATGGCGAAGTTACAATGGTCTTTGATACGCTTCATGCGGTTACAATAAGGACAAATCAGGGAACAGAACTTCTTATTCACATTGGACTTGATACAGTTACACTTAAAGGAGAGCCTTTCTCAGCCCATATTGCTTCTGGAGACAAGGTAAAGAGAGGTGATCTGCTTCTTGATGTGGATCTGGACAAAATCAAGGCAGCAGGACTGGATATAATAACACCAGTTCTGGTATGTAACACAGATGACTATAGTGATATAAGTATTCTGAAAGAGGGAGGGGTTTCCCTTGATGATGCAATTCTGAAGATTTCTTAATCTTTGGGAGATTACTAATGAAACTGATTGGGTAAAATCCAGTTTAAAATAACGTAAAGGAGGAGAAACTTATGAAATTTCTTCAAAAATTGGGAAAAGCGTTAATGCTTCCCGTAGCGGTACTGCCAATTTGTGGTATTCTCATGGGTATTGGTTACTGGCTCTGTCCAGCAACAATGCAGGGTGGTGAAATCCATGGTGCGGCAAATCTTATTGGCCTGTTTCTTGTAAAAGCTGGTGGAGCTTTAATTGATAACATGGCAATCCTTTTCGCAATTGGTGTTGGTGTAGGTATGTCGGAAAAGAACGATGGTACCGGCGCAATTGCAGCACTTGCTTCATGGTTAATGATTACAACACTTCTTTCTACAGCATTTGTTACAACCATTATACCATCAATTGCAGACAGTGCTACTAAGACACTTGCATTCAACAAGATTGCAAACCCATTTATCGGAATTCTTTCTGGTATAATTGGTTCTACATGTTACAACAAGTTTAAGGATACGAAGCTTCCTGACTGGCTGTCATTCTTCAGTGGAAAGCGTTGTGTAGCAATTGTTGCAGGACTTGTTTCAATTCTTGCATCTGTTGTATTACTGTTTGTATGGCCATTACTTTTCGGCGGACTTGTTGCTCTTGGTAAAGCAATCATTGGTTTGGATGTTGTCGGTGCAGGTATCTATGCATTCCTTAACCGTCTGTTAATTCCTACTGGATTACATCATGCATTGAACAATGTATTCTGGTTTGATACTATTGGACTTGGTGATTTACAGCACTTCTGGAAAGGTGAGACTTCAGCAGATGTAACATGGAGCCTTGGTATGTATATGTCAGGATTCTTCCCATGTATGATGTTCGGTATACCTGGTGCAGCTTGTGCAATGATTAAGTGTGCAAAACCAGCTAAGAAGAAAGTAGCAATTGGTCTTGTAACTTCAGCTGCTATATGTGCGTTTATCTGCGGTGTTACAGAACCATTCGAGTTCGCTTTCATGTTCCTTGCTCCAGTTCTTTATGTAATCTATGCTTTACTTTATGGTATCTTCACAATGATTACAGTTGCTCTTGGCTTCCGTGCAGGATTCAGCTTCTCAGCAGGTGCGATGGATTTATTATTCTCAGCATCTCTTCCAGCAGCACAGAAGACATGGTTGATTATTCCTTTAGGAATCGCAGCATTTATCGTATTCTACTTTGTATTCCTTTTCGCTATCAAGAAATGGGATCTTAAGACACCAGGTAGAGAAGATGACGATATAGAAGCAGAAAAGAAGGCAGAACTTGCTAATGATGATTACGTAGCCGTTGCAAAGACAATCCTTGAGGGATGCGGCGGAAAAGAAAATATTGCAAGCATTGATAACTGCATCACAAGACTCAGACTTGAGGTAAAAGATATCAGTCTTGTTAATGATAAGGTGATTAAATCAGCAGGCGTTGCAGGTGTTATGAAGCCTGGCAAGACATCAGTACAGGTTATTATAGGAACTAAAGTACAGTTCGTAGCTGATGCATTTTCAAAGCTTTGTGAATAATACATAATAAAGTTGATAAGTGAAAAGAATAACCCCAGAAAGCATATACAAGCTTTCTGGGGTTGTTTTAATTCACATGTAAAAATTCTACGATAAGAGAATGATAATTGTATCAATGTCAATTATTTAACAGAATAACTGGATCCTGTTATCTGCAGATTGTCAATGCTTGTTCCGTGGTTCATATGAACACCAATTGTTAACGGGCTGGAAATTGTTGAGGCAAATGTTAATGTTGCCTTATTGCCAGAGTAGCTCTTCTGTACAGAAGAATCACTTGTCTCGATATCATCGATTGTGTCGCTGAAGCTTATGTTAAGTGTAATAGTACCTTCTATTGAAGACCATTCTGTCTGAAAAAATGCTTTGCCACCGTCAGTACCCCAGTGGTCAAATACGCCAAGGTAATGTGTATTTAAAGCACCATTAGAGACACCACTTGCAGCATATACGCTCTCAGCAACATCTGAAACTATAGAGATAGCTGGCTTTATATATTTTTTGGACATGGACGACCTCTTTCATAAATATTAATAATATAATCTTGTGTAAGTACAATATAACATAGGAACTAAAATAATGTAAATATTATTATTTGAAATACTCAATAGAGGCATTGAGTTCGTCTGCCTGTGACTTCATATTTTCAGCCATAGTGGTAACATTATTCATCATAGCATTTAATTCTTCAATGTTAGCGTTCATTTCCTGGGATGCAGCGGCATTAGTTGAGCTGACATCTGCAAGGCTGGCACTTGTATTGGTTATTTCGTTGTTAAGCTGAACCATCTGTTCAACCTGTTTCTGGATATCATCAGCTTTATCAGCCGTTAATGTAATCTGTGAATTAAGATTACTGAATTCTCTTAAAACGGTATTAATAGAATCTTTCTGAAGCTGGTTATGTTCCACGATTTTCTTGGAATCATCAACGCATGTGCCACATTCACTGACAAGTTCAGAAATAATTTCCCTGATATTATTAAGCTCGTTGGCTGTATTATCAGAAAGAGTACGGATTTCTTCAGCAACAACAGCAAAACCTTTTCCGGCATCACCAGCACGTGCAGCTTCAATAGAAGCATTTAATGATAAAAGGTTAGTCTGTTCTGATATTTCCTCGATTACCGAAATGATTTCACCGACTTTATTAACAATTTCATTTACATTAGTGATATGTGCTGATATTTCACTTATGCCGGAATCCATTATCTCGCTGCTTTCCTGCATCTGGTGCATCTTTTCATTCATGGCATTACTGCTTTCCTGAACGGATGATGTCTGATTTTTAATATCTATTACAGAGTTATCAATATGTTCTGCCTCAAGAGACATGGTTTCAAGAGAATTATTAATATTGGATATAGAATTTACCATATTGGTTGAACCCTCAGCAACATCCTGAACTGCACGTGATATTTCATCGTTGGCAGACAGTGTCTGGCTGCTTGTCTCGTTAAGCTCATTACTGTCTTCCTGCATTGCATTACCAACATGTTTGATACGTCCTACTATTGAATTTAAAGCTGTTGTCATAGTTTCCATTTCTTCAGTAATAAGACCGACTTCATCGTTAGATTTGCGGATTTTAGAAAAATCCACGTTCAGGTTGCCATCAGCAATTTCTTCAATAAATAGGCTTAATGATGAGAGTGGGCGTGAAATTGACTTGCTGAAAAAATATGAGATAATAATGGCAATAACAAGGATTCCAAGCAGTATTACACTTGAAATATTAGTTATTCTGGTAATTCCACTTAATGCATCAGCCTCATCTGCACTGACAACAACGATATCTTTGTTGTCAAGCACTACATATCCTGCATATTTTACAACGCCTTTAAAATCATAATCAACTATGGCAGGTGCAGGTGTTTTGCCTGATTTAATCTGTTCAACAAGATTGGTTACAACACTGTTTTCAACTGGTTTGCCTACCTTGTCTTTGTCATTGTGATACAACATTGTTCCATCAGATGAAACGATATAGATGTAAGAGCTTTCTACACCTTTAAGTTTAGTGTCTTTGAGAATGCGGTCATATTCATTATAGGATAAAGACTTGTTGTTATTAACACGCATTTCATTAGATACAAGTTTGGCAGATGTTTCAGCCATGCTCATCATACTGTTCTGGACAGTTGAGCGGATAATAATTCTTGAATTATTTACAATCAGAATCATATTTGTCAGATTGGAAATAATAAGTGCAGCAATTACAAGCGCACATATTTTGAATGCTATAGTGCCTCTTTTGTTTTTTGCTTTGTTTTTCATATTTAATTCGTATCTCCTTTAATGAATTTGGTTATTTATGCTGCAGGAAATTTCTGCTTGCAGAATGTCATACTAATATAATAGTACACATAAATAGGAAATAATACAATAATAATTAGGTATATATAGCTGTCAGTATTATATGATACCAGGGTCAAAAGGTCAGAAAGCCGATGCAAGCTTGCTTGCAAGAGGTTTTTTGACCACAACATCATTATATTAATTGAGAGGTGAATATGCAATATAAAAGATTTAGAATGGAACTGCTTATTGGGCTGGTAATAGTTGCAATAGCAGGATATGTGCTTCACTATGTATATCAGTGGAGTGGCAATGCATTTCTTGTGGGATTATTTTCGCCTGTAAATGAGTCAACATGGGAACATATGAAGCTTGTGTATCTGCCAATGCTTATTCTTTCTATAGTGCTTATGACAAGATGGGGTAATGAGCTTCCGCCTGTTACAGCGGGTATGCTCCTTGGCTCACTTGCAGGTACGTGGCTTATTCCAATACTTTTCTACACATATAGGGGAATTGTTGGCTTCGGAATTCCATGGGTTGATATGGCAACATTTTTTGTGAGTATTATTGCAACAGCATTTGTTGTCATGCATGTAGTAAAAAGATGTATGGATGATTCGCTTCAGATAACCAAGAGCGTTCTCGGCGTGCTCATGATAGTCCAGGGTGTATTGTTTTTGTGGTTTACCTACAATCCACCGGGAATAGGCTTGTTTGCTTCGCCATAAGATTAAGAATTTACATTGATTTTACAAATATTTTACTCCTTTACGATATTTCAGTTTACAGAGTTTTAATATAATGTAGACAAATTAAGAAATATAGTAAAGGAGATTTTCTTTAATGAAAAATATATTTGAAATTGAAAATCTTAATCTGTATTACGGACAGCATCATGCATTAAAAGATGTTAACATGAATATTCCGGCTAATCAGATTGTGGCTTTTATAGGGCCAAGTGGATGTGGTAAATCAACATTCCTTAGATGCCTGAATAGAATGAATGACCTTGTTGAAGGCTGTAAGATAACAGGCAGTGTAAAGATGGCAGGGGGGAATGGAATGGAGGATATCTATGGCAATATAGATGTCAACCAGTTAAGAAAGAGGGTTGGAATGGTATTCCAGCAGCCTAATCCATTCCCAATGAGTATATATGATAATATTGCATATGGACCTAGAACTCATGGAATACATAATAAGAGCAAGCTTGATGCGATTGTGGAAAAGTCATTGAGACAGGCGGCTATATGGGATGAGGTAAAAGACAGATTGAAAAAATCGGCACTTGGAATGTCTGGTGGACAGCAGCAGAGATTGTGTATAGCGCGTGCGCTTGCTGTTGAACCAGATGTTATTCTTATGGATGAGCCAACATCTGCACTTGATCCTATATCGACATCCAAGATAGAAGACCTTGCGGTTGAATTAAAAGAGAAGTATACTATTGTTATGGTTACTCATAACATGCAGCAGGCAACCCGAATATCAGATTACACAGCATTTTTCCTTCTTGGAGATATGATTGAATATGATAAGACTGATAAGCTGTTCAGTGTTCCATCAGATAAAAGAACAGAGGATTATATAACTGGTAGATTTGGTTGATTTAGGAGGGTGTTATGAGAAACAGATTTGACAGACAGTTGTGCCAGCTTAATGATGAACTCATTGAGATGGGCGGAATGATTGAAAAAGCCATAGAGGATACAATTAAGGCGTTGGTAACACAGGACGTTATCCTTGCAAACAAAGTTATCAAGATGGATGATGATATAGACAGTCAGGAAAGAGAGATTGAGAATCTCTGCCTCAAGCTGCTTTTACAGCAGCAGCCAGTTGCGAGAGATTTACGACTTATATCGTCAGCCCTTAAGATGATAACTGATATGGAGCGAATAGGAGATCATGCTACAGATATAGCAGAGATAACTATAGAACTTCATGAGCAGCCATATATAAAGAAGCTTGACCATATCCAGCACATGGCAAAAGAGACAATGGTTATGCTTGTTGAGAGTATAGAGGCATTCGTTAATAAGGATATTGATAAGGCAAAAGAAGTAATTGCAAAGGATGATGTGGTTGATGATTTGTTTGTTACTGTCAAAAAAGAACTTATTGATATGATTCACGAGGATGTCGATTATGGTGCACAGGCTGCTGATCTTCTGATGGTTGCCAAGTATATGGAAAGAATAGGCGATCATGCAACTAATATTTCAGAATGGGTAATCTTTTCAATAACTGGAAGCCATGATGAGAAATAATTATATATAGAAGGGATTGATTCAATGTCACATATATATGTTGTAGAAGACGACAAAAATATAAGTGAGATAGAGAGCTTTGCGCTCAAGAATGTCGGACATACTATAACTGAATGTAGTTGTGGAAAAGAATTTCATAAAGCGTTACAGGAAAGAATTCCGGATCTGATATTGCTTGACATAATGCTTCCAGATGAGGATGGACTGGAGATTCTTATGAAGCTGCGTTCAACACCAGAGACACGAAGAGTTCCTGTTATTATGGTAACAGCCAAAACTTCAGAGATAGATAAGGTTAAAGGCCTTGATATGGGAGCAGATGATTATCTGACTAAGCCATTCGGTGTCATGGAACTTATATCAAGGGTAAAGGCACTTCTAAGACGTGCTGGTGGAATGGAAGAAGAGAAGTTTATCAAGGTTGGCGAACTTTTTATAGATGATGAGAAGCATGCTGCATTTGTGTCAGACAAGCATGTGGAGCTTACATACAAAGAGTATGAACTGTTAAAATATCTTGCACTTAACAGAGGAATCGTACTTACGAGAGATAATCTTATGGACAAGATATGGAGCACAGATTATGAGGGCGAATCAAGAACCCTTGATGTGCATATCAAGACATTAAGACAGAAGTTAGGTGTAGCTGGTTTGTATATCCGGACAGTAAGAAATGTGGGGTATTACCTTGATGAAGAAAAGAATTAATCTGCATTTTATTCTTATGACATTTATGGCTATAATTGCCACAGTTATTATGTCTACAGCAGTTTTTTATGGTGTGCTGAAAAAAGAAGTTCTGGTAGATTTGCGTAATTATGTCCAGATAATTGTTGATTCTGATGCATGGGGAATGGTATCTGCCCCTGAGGATGTGTCTGCTGACAGAGATAAGATAGAAGCATCATATAATGCAAGCCTTAGAATTACGCTTGTTGACAAGGATGGAAAGGCACTGCTTGATACATATGCTAATGTAGATGATATGGAAAACCACAGGGCAAGACCAGAGGTTGCCAGTGCATTTGAATCTGGTGAGGGAAGTGCCATAAGAAATTCAAGCACAATGCAGAAAAGCGTATTTTATTATGCGGTTTTACTTGATAATGGATGTGTGTTAAGAGTTTCCAAAGAGGTCGGCAATATGACAGGGCTTATAATAAAGTCTCTGCCAACTGTGATTGCTTTGTGCTGTGTATTATTTATTATATGTATAATTTTATCAAGAATTCTTACCAGAAGTATTGTTGAACCGATAGAACTGCTTGCAGATAACCTTGATTCGTCAGAGTCGATTAAGGTGTATAAAGAGCTGGTTCCATTTGTCAATACAATAAGAAGACAGCATACGGACATTATGAAGAATGCAACTATGCGTCAGGAATTTACTGCCAATGTGTCCCATGAATTAAAGACACCTCTTACGTCTATATCAGGTTATTCAGAGCTTATCGAGAGCGGAATGGCAACAGATGATGATGTGATTAGATTTGCTGCTAATATCCATAAGAGTGCTAAGAGACTTCTCACACTTATCAATGATATAATCCGCCTTTCTGAGCTTGATGGAATTTCGGAGACAGATGTGTATGAGCCTGTCGATATATACGAGATTGCAAGCAGTTGTGTGGAGATGCTTAAACCTAATGCACAGAAAAATAATGTGAATATATCAATAGAGGGTTCAAGCCAGACAGTGTATGCTAATCATCAGATGATGGAAGAACTTGTATACAATCTATGTGACAACGCCATAAGATATAATAAAACAGATGGAAAAGTGTATGTCAGAGTCTGCCAGAGAATGATGACGGACAGCCAGAATACTGGTGACGGAGCTGTTGATGAGTATAAAGCAGTCGTTCTTGAGGTGGAAGATACAGGAATTGGTATATCTGACGAGAACAAAGACAGAATATTTGAAAGATTTTATCGTGTTGATAAGAGCCGTTCGAAGCTTACCGGCGGAACTGGACTTGGACTTGCGATTGTTAAACATATTGTTGCAAAACACCCGGCAGCCCATCTTGAGCTTGACAGTGAACTTGGGAAGGGAACAACTATAAGAGTTGTATTTAAAATATAATGATATAAGCAGAGAGATTATTTATGTAGATAATCTCTCTGCTTTTTTTATTAAAACGTATTGACATTGGAGAATATAAGATTTATTATACCCTCACAAGGTATATACCCTACACGGGTATAAAATGACATAACAGATGATTGCGTCAGATTAAGGAGGTATTACATGGGAGATAATATAAAAGATAATATGCAGCCGGGAATGGATAGTGAGGAAATGTGCTGCTGTAACAGACATAAGAAGAGAGACAGCAAGGAATATAATGACCTTATGAACAGACTGAGCAGAATTGAGGGACAGGTTCGTGGAATTAAGAGAATGCTGGAGAATGATGCATATTGTCCTGACATACTGATTCAGGTATCCGCTATCAATGCGGCACTCACAAGCTTTAATAAGGTGCTTCTTGCCAATCATATCAGAGAGTGTGTAACTAGAGATATACGTGATGGCAAGGATGAGACAGTTGAGGAGCTTATTGCAGTCTGTCAGAAGGTTATGAGATAACATTTCTGGCAGAGACAGATTAATAAATAATTCAGGAAAGGAAAAATCAATGAAAGTATACAATGTTACAGGTATGAGCTGTGCGGCGTGTAGTTCCAGAGTTGAAAAGGCAGTGTCCAAGGTTGATGGTGTCACATCATGTTCTGTAAGCCTGCTTACTAATTCTATGGGCGTTGAAGGCAGTGCAGATGCGGCATCAATTATTAAAGCAGTAGAAGATGCGGGTTACGGCGCTTCATTAAGAGATACATCAGGTGGTAATGGTGCTTCTGGTGGAAGTGCGCCGGCGAGTGGTGCAGATGCAGAGGATTATCTTGCAGACAGGGAAACACCAGTTTTGAAGAGAAGACTTATCTCATCAATAGGATTTCTTATAGTTCTTATGTATATTTCTATGGGACATATGATGTGGGGATGGCCTCTTCCTGCTGTATTGAAGGATAATCATATAGCAATGGGGCTTATCCAGATGCTTCTTACAATTATAATTATGGTTATTAACCAGAAGTTCTTTATAAGCGGATTTAAGAGCTTATTCAAAGGAGCGCCTAATATGGACACACTTGTTGCACTGGGAAGTACAGCAGCATTTGTCTATAGTACATGTGTATTATTTGCAATGACAGATGCGGCAACCAGGGGCGACAGCATGGGTGTCATGAAATATATGCATGAGTTTTATTTTGAATCTGCGGCTATGATACTTACACTTATCACAGTCGGCAAGATGCTTGAGGCTCATTCTAAGGGAAAGACAACAGATGCACTTAAAGGACTTATGAAGCTTGCACCTAAGAAGGCAACAGTTATAAAGAACAGTGTCGAGCAGGTTGTACCGATTGAACAGGTAAAGATTGGAGATACATTCGTAGTTAAGCCGGGAGAAAATATACCGGTGGATGGTATTGTTATAGATGGACAGAGTGCGGTTGATGAGTCAGCGCTTACAGGAGAGAGCATACCTGTAGATAAAGCGGCAGGAGATGAGGTGTGTGCCGCGACAATCAACCAGTCGGGCTATCTTAGATGTGAGGCAAAGAAGGTTGGACAGGATACAGCTCTTTCACAGATAATACAGATGGTAAGTGATGCTGCTGCAACTAAGGCTCCAATCGCCAAAATAGCAGATAAGGTATCTGGTATATTCGTTCCTGCTGTTATATGTATTGCTGTTGTAACTACAATCGTATGGCTTATCGCAGGACAGAGTATTGGTTATGCACTTGCAAGAGGAATATCTGTGCTTGTTATAAGCTGTCCATGTGCACTTGGACTTGCTACACCAGTTGCTATTATGGTTGGTAATGGAATGGGGGCAAAGAATGGTATTATGTTCAAAACTGCTGTTTCGCTTGAAGCAGCCGGCAGGACACAGATTGTTGTTCTTGATAAGACTGGTACAATCACAAGCGGTGAACCAAGGGTTACAGATATATATGCAATACAGGAAAATGGCGAGGCAGAGCTTATAAGATATGCCAAAGCACTTGAGAGCATGAGTGAGCATCCACTTGCCAAGGCAGTTATGAAATATGGCGTGGAAAAGGAGAATGTTGATGGCTCTGTGGACAGCAGATTAGAGCTTAGTGATTTCAAGGCACTTGCTGGTAATGGACTTGAGGCATATGTAGATGGCAGGAGACTTGTAGGTGGAAGTGTTAAATATATATCAGGCCAGGTACATGTAGCAGAAGATGCCATGAACATTGCTGAAAAGTATGCATCTGATGGCAAGACACCACTTATGTTCGCATATGATAATAAGCTTTTAGGAATAATAGCTGTGGCTGATGTCATCAAGGAAGATAGTCCGGTAGCTGTAAAAGAATTACAGAACATGGGAATCAAGGTTGTAATGCTTACAGGTGATAATGAGCGTACAGCAAGAGCTATAGGTGCACAGGCCGGAGTAGATGAGGTTGTTGCGGGAGTTCTTCCAGATGGCAAGGAACAGGTTATAGCAAGTTTACAGAAGCTTGGAAAAGTTGCTATGGTCGGTGATGGAATCAATGATGCCCCAGCTCTTACAAGGGCTGACGTGGGTATTGCGATAGGCGCAGGAACAGATATAGCAATTGATGCGGCAGATATAGTTCTTATGAAGAGCAGATTATCAGATGTTCCAGCGGCGATAAGATTAAGCCGTGCGACACTTACTAATATACATGAGAATCTGTTTTGGGCATTCTTCTATAATGTAATAGGAATACCTCTTGCGGCAGGTGTATGGATACAAGTATTTGGATGGACACTTAATCCTATGTTTGGAGCTGCTGCGATGAGTTTATCAAGTTTCTGTGTAGTAAGTAATGCACTGAGACTTAACATGTTTAAAATGTATAACACTGCCAGAGATAAAAAGATAAAGAATCAGGTTGAGATACCTAAAGAATATCTTGGCAGCAATAATATCAATAATGAAAAGGAGACTACAATAATGGAAAAGACAATTAAAATTGAGGGAATGATGTGTGGACATTGTGAGGCAACAGTAAAGAAGGCTCTTGAAGCTATAGAGCAGGTATCAGAGGCAGTTGTAAGCCATGAGGCAGGAACAGCAGTTGTTAAGCTTACAGCAGATGTAGCAGATGATGTATTAAAGAAAGCTGTTGAAGATAAGGACTATAAGGTAACATCAATACAATAATATGCCCATTATAATGTATTAATAGCTGTAATAAAGTGCCCTTTTTACTGGATATCCGGTAAAAAGGGCACTTTATATATTTTTTAGACATTTGTAAGATTAATTATCTTTTTATTTGTGGAGAAAAGTGGTAATATCAGAGAACTTGATTACGAAAGGGAGTTATTATCACATGTCTAGAATATTTAAAAACTTGATACCATACTGGAAATCGTGTGTGATTATCATTGTACTGCTGTTAATGCAGGCATTCTGTGATTTGTCGTTGCCAAGCTACACGTCAGACATAATTGACACGGGTATACAGAATGGCGGTATATCACATACCTGCCCGGAGGCTATAACATCGGATGATTATACGAATGCGATGCTTCTGATGACTGATTCTGAAAAAGATATCTGGAATCAGATATATGATCAGGATGGAGATATCTACAGGCTTAATGTTAAGAGTGACAAGAAGTTAAGTGAATATGATGATATCTTTAATATTCCATTAATTATTGTAAGCCAGATGAGTGAGGAAGATGTCCAGAAGATGACAATGGCTGTATCTATGGGCATGGTTAAACAGAGTGATATAGACAGCATGAGAGAGTCAGCATCTGAACAGCTTAATGCTGTTGGAAGCACAATGATTCAGTCTATGGGAATAGCATATGCAAAGAAGATGGACAGCAATGCTGGCGTAGACATGGATAAATTACAGACTTCATATCTGTGGATATCAGGTGCGAAGATGCTTGCCATGGCACTGCTTGTAGCAGTTGCTACAGTTCTTGTAGGACTTGTGGCATCAAGAGTTGCGGCAAGTGTTGGCCGTGATATGCGTAGAAATGTCTACTCTAAGGTTATGGGATTCTCCAACGCGGAGATGGATAAGTTCTCAACAGCATCACTTATAACAAGAACAACTAACGATATACAGCAGGTACAGTTTGTAACTGTTATGCTTTTAAGAATTGTTGCGTATGCTCCAATTCTTGGTATTGGCGGTATATTAAAGGTTATGGAGTCCAAAGCAGGAATGGAGTGGATTATAGCACTTGCACTTGTTGTAATCATAGCTGTTGTTGGCGTGCTTATGGCAGTTACAATGCCTAAGTTCAAGAGAATGCAGGAACTTGTCGATGATGTCAACCTTGTGTCAAGGGAGATTCTTACAGGTATTCCAGTTATACGTGCATTTGGACGTGAGAAGAAAGAAGAAGAACGTTTTGACAAGGCTAATAAAGCATTGACAGGAACAATGCTTTTCACTAACAGGGTTATGACATTTATGATGCCTCTTATGACATTTATAATGTATGGACTTAATATACTTATAATATGGGTGTCTGCACATAAGATTGATGAGGGAACTCTTCAGGTTGGTGCAATGACGGCGTTCATAACATATTCAATGCAGATTGTCATGTCATTCCTTATGATTACAATGATGTCTGTAATGCTTCCAAGAGCTGGTGTTGCGGCTAACAGAATTCAGGAAGTTTTAAATGAGCGCAATGATATTGAAGACCCGGAAAATCCTGAACAGATGAATGACAAGAAGGGTGTTATAAGATTTAATCATGTACATTTCAGATATAACAATGCTGATTCAGATGTACTTGAGGACATTGATTTCACGGCAGAACCGGGTAAGACGACAGCGATTGTAGGTAGCACAGGATGCGGTAAGTCAACTCTCGTAAACCTTATCCCTAGATTATATGATGTTACAGAAGGCTCTATAGAGGTTGACGGTCATGATATAAGAAATGTATCTATGTCAGATTTACGTTTAATGATAGGTTATGTTCCACAGAAGGCAGTGCTTTTCTCAGGAACAATTGCAAGTAATTTAAGATTTGGTAAAGAAGATGCTTCAGATGAAGATATAAAGACAGCGGCAGAAATTGCGCAGGCTACAGAGTTTATCGACACAAAGAAAGATAAATACGACAGCAATATAGCGCAGGGCGGTTCTAATGTATCAGGAGGACAGAAGCAGAGGCTTTCAATAGCAAGAGCAATTGCCAAATCACCTAAGATATATGTATTTGACGACAGCTTTTCAGCACTTGACTTAAAGACTGATGCGGCACTTAGAAAAGAGCTTGCGGGCAAAGTAACTGATGCTACAGTTATAATCGTAGCACAGAGAATCAGTACTGTAATGAATGCTGACCAGATTCTTGTAATGGATGATGGACGTATTGTTGGCAAGGGAACACATGAAGAACTTATGAAGAGCTGTGAGGTTTACAGCGAAATCGCAAGGTCACAGTTGTCAGCTAAAGAACTTGGAGAGGAGGCATAGACATGGCAGATAATAGTAATGAATTAAAGAAACCTCCTGTAAGAAGAGGCCCGGGTGGCAGGAATCCAGGTATGCCAGCCGAGAAAGCCAAAGACTTCAAAGGTTCGATAGGTAAATTATTATCATATATAGGTAAGTTTAAGATTGCTGTTATAGCTGTTATGATATTTGCAGCCATATCAACAATATTTAATGTTATAGGCCCTAAGATATTAGGTAAGGCGACAACGGCATTAGCAGAAGGCCTTATGAATAAGATATATGGTACTGGCGGAATGGATTATGGCTATATTGGCAAAATTCTTCTCATAGTGCTTGGATTATATGTTATCAGTGTTATATTCAGCTTCTGTCAGGGCTGGATAATGACAGGTGTGACACAGAAGGTTTGTTACCGCTTAAGAAAAGAGATTTCTGAGAAGATTAACAGAATGCCTCTTAAATATTTCGAGAGCAGAACATATGGTGAGGTTCTTTCGAGAATTACGAATGATGTCGATACACTTGGACAGGGATTAAACCAGAGTATCACAACGATTATTACATCAATCGCAACACTTATCGGTGTGCTTGTGATGATGCTCAGTATATCACCTGTTATGACTATTATCGCGATAGTGATTCTTCCAATATCTGCCGGACTTGTCTCATTTGTTGTTAAGAGGTCACAGAAGTACTTCATAACACAGCAGGAATATCTTGGCAGGATTAACGGACAGGTGGAAGAGACATATTCCGGACATATGGTTGTAAAGTCATTTGACAAAGAGCGCGATATGGTTAACCAGTTCAATGAAACTAATGATATTCTGTATAAATCAGCATGGAAGTCACAGTTCTTCTCAGGAATGATGCAGCCTGTTATGGCATTTGTTGGTAATCTTGGTTATGTTGCGGTTGCTATATCTGGTGGATTCTTTGCTATCAAGGGTGTTATAACAATCGGTGATATCCAGGCATTTATCCAGTATGTTAGGAGTTTTACACAGCCTATAACACAGATTGCACAGGTAATCAATCAGGTACAGTCTATGGCTGCTGCTGCTGAGAGAGTATTTGAATTCCTTGGAGAAGAGGAAGAGGAGCAGATTGTGTCTAACCCAGTAAGTACAGACAACATTGAGGGAGCTGTTGAGTTCTCACATGTAAGATTCGGATATAAGAAGGAGCAGCTTGTTATCCATGATTTCTCAGCTAAAGTTAAGCCGGGACAGAAGGTAGCTATTGTCGGACCAACAGGAGCAGGAAAGACAACAATGGTAAAGCTTCTTATGCGTTTCTATGATGTCGATGATGGTAAGATTCTTCTGGATGACCATGACATCAAGGAGTTTAACAGAAGAGACTTAAGAGATGCATTTGGAATGGTTCTTCAGGATACATGGCTTTATAAAGATACAATCATGGAGAACATAAGATACGGAAGACTGGATGCAACAGATGAAGAGGTTATAGCGGCTGCCAAGGCTGCCCATGCAGACCATTTCATATCAACTCTTCCGGGTGGATATAATATGGAGCTTAATGAGGATGCAAGTAATGTATCACAGGGACAGAAACAGCTTCTCACAATTGCGAGAGCAATCCTTGCTGATAACCCTGTCCTTATTCTTGATGAGGCAACTTCATCAATTGATACCAGAACAGAGCAGCTTATACAGAAGGCTATGGATAATCTTATGAAGGGAAGAACGAGCTTTGTCATAGCCCACAGATTATCTACAATCAAGAATGCAGATATGATTCTTGTCATGAAAGACGGAGATATCATTGAGCAGGGTAATCACGATGAGCTGATGGAAAAGGGCGGATTCTACGCAGACCTTTATAATTCACAGTTTGAAGAAGCTTAGGCATTTTTTAGTTATATTTTAATGTGTAAATAAATCTACTTAAAGAGATAGTACTTTAGGTTAGAGTTTATTTACACATTTTTTGTTTTGCGGTATAATTGAATATTATGATACCAGGGTCAAAAGGTCAGAAAGCCGATGCAAGCTTGC
>URGC01000026.1 GCA_900547255.1 uncultured Eubacterium sp.
GTGAAGTAAGCATACGCAGACAGGGTGCTGCAGGCTGTGAGGCGGTGGGGCTGTTTGCGCACAGGGCGCGCAAATGCGCAATTAATCTATAGTGGTGGCATTAGGATATATCCTCCTCATCCTCGCATCATCATAATGCACATCCATCCACTCCTGCCAGCTCTCCTCCGCTGGCACACAATTTCCACGCTCATCATATCTTATAAGTGCCATGCACGAAACCACAATATTGCAGCACATAAACGCAACCAGCACCCATGTAAGCACCTTTCCAAACTTCAGCGGAATCTTTTCAATCCATGAAGAAACCGTAGGATACAACAGCTTAAACCACACAACCGCAGCTATTCCCCAAAAGAAACAGTAAAGCAGGTTGATTCTTCCCCCAAGATTATACTTAAATCCACTATAATCCCAGAAAACCTTTCCAAATACAATCTCTGTGAATACAGAACACAGATACTCATACGCTCCACCAAGGAATGTTCCTACCCAGAACAAGAACCAGTCGCTCTTATCCTTGTATCTGTAAAGCAACGCTGTTACAATCGCAATTGCAAGCCCCCACACAATACTGAATGGTCCCCATACAACACTGCTCCTGCTCATCCATACCCCTGCCGTTATACGGCAGAATATAGTTTCCGTTATGTCACCTAAAAATGCTCCGATAAAGAACAGCATAATTATCTTGTAAATATCACATCCACTTGCAAATACATTTTTATTTCTCTCCTGTACTTTGACAGCAGATGCCTCTGGATATGCCCTGTCTATTCTACGGGTTACTTTGTTATAAATCCAGTTGCCAAGCCTTTTACTGAATTTATCTATATTGTCGTTGGCATTCTCAAGCCACTCAGCATTCTTCTGCTGATTCGCATTTCTTAAATTCTTCTTATCCTTGCCCTTAACCAGTACAAAAGATGCCACAATATCAACGCCCAGGAGTGCGATAAGAGCTATAAGAATAATGTGTACGACAAGCATTGGCATATTGGAATATACTCCGAGGAATACGTCATTGCCATATCTTACCGCCAGGAATCCAAGCGCACCTTTAGCTAACGATACAGCCGCACAGATATATCCATCAAAATTCCATTTAATGCCGCTGTAATCCCACCATCTCTCATGAAAATATCTCTCAATCAGATGTCCTGCTGCCCACTCAATAACCGCCGCATATATGACAGCAAATACGAACAGCACAATCCCAGTCATCCCCTTCAATCCTATCGACATAAGGATTGCGCCTATTCCGTATATTACACAGAACGGCCCATTCACAAGACCTCTGTTAACAAATCTTTTGTGCTTCGTTGCCCCTGCACACACCTCATAAACCCATCCAAGAAATGAATATATGAAGAACAGCCACAACAACTGATATACGCTATAATCACCCATAATATTTTCTCCTTCGTCTGTTATAGCACATGTATATCATATTTTAGCCGCACACGCAATGAATTATAACCTAAAACTTCTACCTGTTCTCTTTTATTATATTTCTGCTGTAGATATAAGTCACAACAAAGTATCCGCCATATATAACAAGCAGGAATACAAATGTCATTCCAACAGATGCAAGCATTGCACCCATTCCAAGCGAATCAAGTATTATTCCTATAAATTTAATTCCAAAGATAGAATGTATAATTGCAAGTATCAACGGAAATGCGAAGAATATTCCTATCTGCTTAAACAGTGCCATATCAATCATTCTCTCATCGACACCGATTTTTCTTATCATTCCGTATCTCTCTTTGTTATCTGAGCTGTCTGACAACTCTTTAAGTGCAAGAATCGCTGCACTGCTTATAAGAAAGATAATTCCAAGATATAACGCAATGAATGTAACCAAGGCTCCAAGTCCCACACTGCTGTCTATCAAATCCTGACGTGAGTTGAATGCAAGCCAGCTTGACTTATTGTATATATTTTCAACTATATTGGTAATCTGTTCTTCTATCGCAGCCTTGTCAGCCTTTGAAGATGCATTATAATCAGCACACATTCCCATGCTTGAACACTGCGATTCTTCAACAACATTGTCTGCAACAAGAATAATTCCATCATTTATATGCTGTGCAGCTATCTCTACAAATCCATTCTGGCACTCATTATATTTTGATTTTAACTCTTTTCCATTTACCTCAATCGTTACACCATATTTTAAAGCCATATTATACATATCAGAAAAAGCTTTATAATCTGAGAGCATAATAAATTCATCATCATTAAGCTCATATGTCTTAATGCCATAGAGTGCTGCAATCTTGTTGTAGTCACCAACCTTCATAATCTTGCGGTTCGCTGTATACATCAAATTAGGATACATTTCTGCTATTTTATCATAAGCATTTCCAAGAGTATCCTTTAATGTAAGCCCTGTGCTATACATATTGTAATTAACAATATCTTTTAATTCCCTTGCAACATCAAATCCATTAGCTTTAAGAGTCTCTGTGATACTAAGCTTTGAATCCTCTAAAATCCTGTCATACTTCTCTCTTTCGCTCTCCGACTCTGATGTACTGAACGCATCCTGTAACCTGGCATAACTTGACTTATAAAACTGTATGTCAACCGGAGCAGTCTCATTGATATTGCCTGACATAGAATCCTTCATTGACAATGCACCAGAAAGTACACTTATCGTAATAAACAGCATTAGACAGATAATTGTCGTTGAGAAAACTGTTGTGTTAATCTTGCTGCAGAACTGTCTTAATACAAAGCTGTTGATACCTTTATAATACACGCCCTTGATGCTTGAAAAGATTCTTATAAGAAGTCCTGACAGCGACCAGAATATAAAAAATGTCGCTATGCTTCCCATTGCTATCGGTATGCTAATCCTATCAAGAGTATTCATCTTGTATACACCTTTAGTAACCATCCAGTATGCATATGATAACACTCCCACAGCTATTATGAATACTATTGTACAAAGCCATGGATTCTTCATGCTTACTTTCTCTGATTTCCTGCCGGCATTGATAAGGTCAATAATCTTGCATCTGCTTATAATGATTGTGTTAAATACCATGACAATCACATACATGATAGCAAAATAGATAAGTGTCTTAACACATGCTGAGGCTGAGAATACGAACTTGAATTTAGTCATGTCCGCCTCAAACAGATTAGCAACAAGAACGCTCATAAACTGCGATGCCACAACTCCGACAACTAATCCTACAGCTAACGAGATAATTCCGATAAGAAGTGTCTCTATGAACAGAATCATCGAAATCTTGCGTTTGCCCATTCCAAGTATCATATATGTTCCAAATTCCTTATTTCTTCTCTTGATAAGAAATCTGCTCGCATATATAATAAGGAATCCTAATATCAGCGAAACGAAAACACTGACACCTGACAGCATTTCATTCATTAAATCTATAATCTCATAGGTTCTTTTATTGACATCCATCATAACTGTCTGGCTGTCAAGCGAATTAAACACATAGAACACTGCCACACCTAAGATAAGAGTAAAGAAATAGACGGCATAATCTTTAAAACTCTTTCCTATATTTTTAAGAGATATTTTAAAGAGCATTATTCAAATCTCCCCCAAGAAGTGTTACAACATCAATGATTTTATCAAAAAATGCTTTGCGGGAATCACTGCCCTTGTGAATCTCGTTAAATATTTTTCCGTCCTTGATAAATATCACTCTGCCAGCATAGCTTGCTGTAAATGCATCATGTGTAACCATAAGGATTGTCGCTCCCAGGTCGCCATTGAGATAATTAAAGCTTTCAAGAAGCATTCTTGATGACTTGGAATCAAGCGCACCTGTTGGTTCATCTGCAAGCACCAGCTTAGGATTAGTGACAATTGCTCTCGCACTTGCAACTCTCTGCTTCTGTCCACCTGACATCTGATATGGGTACTTGTTAAGCACCTCTCTTATTCCAAGCTTGGAAGCTATATCCTTAACCCTGACATCAATCTCCTTTGCTTTCACGTTCTGTATCGAAAGTGCCAGCGCAATATTTTCATACGCTGTAAGTGTATCTAAAAGATTGAAATCCTGAAATATGAATCCAAGTTCTTCTCTTCTGAATTTATTTAATTTGTTGCCTCTAAGTTTGGTAATATCTTCACCTGCAACACATATGCTTCCTGAGGTAACCTTATCGAGTGTCGATATACAGTTAAGCAGTGTAGTTTTACCCGAACCACTCGCTCCCATTATCGCAACAAATTCACCATGGCCAACCTCAAATGATATGTTATCAATCGCTTTAGTAAGACTGGATCTGTTGCCATAATACTTTTCAATTCTGTCAATTTTAAGTATTGTATCCATTATTCCCATCTCCTTATATAATTTATGTGATGTGAAAGGTGAGGCTCTGCACTCCTCTGTCATTTCCCACATCCTGAATATATAATAGTCTTACCACCACATTTTGTCGCATTTTCAATATTACATAACATTACAAATCTGTAATATTACAATGCCTGTTTAAAGAAGTCGTTTTTATAGAATGTTATATTAACCTTTGTATATTCTCCCTCTTTTGATTCCAATTTAATCTTGTGTCCAAGCTTATCGCATAATTTCTTTGCAATATATAATCCCATTCCTGTCGCCTTGGAATAATTTCTTCCGTTCCTCCCTGTGAATGATTTATCAAATACTCTTGAAATGTCTGCCTCACATATACCTATTCCATTATCGAATACACTTACCACAACACTGCTCTTATCCTCTGAGGCTGCAATCTTAATTATATTTTCTGGCTTTTCTTTATCGTAATACTTGATGCTGTTGCTCACAATCTGGTTTAATATGAATTCAAGCCATTTGGAATCGGTCATGATATCCACACCAAGATTATCCACCTCAAGATTAATGCAGTTTTCCAGCAGATAATCTTTATTCTTGATTGCAACGGCATTGACAATCTTTGAAAGACGACATTCATTGATAATGTAATCTTTCTCAGCATTTTCACTGCGGACATAATAAAGAATCTGCTCTATATAATTGTTTATTCGGGATAACTGTGTCGATATCTTATCAAGTAGCTCTTTCTCCTGCATTGCATAACTGCTCTGGTAATTGTGCAGCATAAGCGTAAGTGAAGCCATCGGAAGCTTGATTTCATGTATCCACATTTCAACATATTCCTTGAAATCTTCCATTCCCACATGGTACTGCTTGACATTTTCAGCCATAGAACGCTCTGTCTCGGAAAGCACATTATAGAGAATCTCACCCTCATAAAATCCCGGTCTGTATGCGGTCTCAATGACTAAGTATTTCTTATCTATTCCCTCAAGGTTACGGAGTAATTCATTATAGAAATGTTTCTTTTTATAATAATTAATTGTAACTATCAATATGCACGCAATGCACTCCATTATCATTAACAGGCAGATAAGCTCTAACGGCATTTTAAATGCAACACACAGCATGATGCTTAACACCAGGGTTACACACACGATAATAATTGTGTATATCCTGTCTTTAATATATCTTTTAAAATCAAAATATCTCATACGAGTATATATCCCTGTCCTTTTCTAGTCTCAATCACATCATCATAGCCTATATCTTTAAGTCTTGCACGCAGTCTGCTTATATTAACTGTCAGCGCATTGTCGTTAAGATATTCTTCGTTATTCCACAATTCTGTCATAAGCTCATCTCTTGACACGATTGTATCTTTCTTTGACAACAGATACATAAATATTGTCATCTCATTCTTGGTAAGAAGAATCTCTTTCTTGGTATTATCGCCAACGCCTGACACACTGCCATCTGCATTTTCTGTATCACTGGTCTTATATTGTATAACGCCTTTTTGCGGAAGTATCGTAAGCCCCCTGTATGTCACATTGGTCTGTCTGCTCTCAAGTCTTTTAAATATCGCATTAATCCGCAGAAGAAGAATTGTCGGATTATATGGCTTAGTAATGTAATCATCTGCCCCATAGCTCATAGACAGCACTTCATCTGTCTCTGAATCTCTGCTTGTCACCATAATCACCGGAATATCAGATACCTGTCTTAACTGCTGCAGCACCATCTCTCCGTTCATATATGGGATATTGATATCAAGAAGCACAAGGTCTGCGCCTGATGCTACAATTGCCTCTTTCACATTATCAAATGCTTCCAGCACATCCGCTTCATATCCTGAGTTATCAAGCAGTGCTTTTAACTCGCTGCTTATGTCTTTGTCATCTTCAACTATCAATATCTTTTTCATACGAAGCTCCTTTATAAGCATTATAAACCGGCTCCGTCAGCACATTGAGAAGTTATCTTCACATCGTGCCAGCAGAGTCGGTTTTTATAATTTCTATACCATCTTTTCTACTGCTTTTACCCATGCATGATTAGGGTCATCACATGGTGTGAGCTGTCTTGTATCAGCACCTGCCATAACCCAGAGATAATACACCTGATATCCCGGAGCTGCTGCCACTGGATGATAACCATTTTTAATAGCCACGCTGTCACCATTTTTGATAATATAGCTTTCTCTTAAAGTCATATCATCATTATACATTACCTGAATGCCAAAGCCCTGTCCAGGATTTACCTTAAAATGATATATTTCCTCCATATTTACCTCAAATGGAAGGTTATCTGTATCATGCTTATGTGATGGGTAGCTAGACCACTGTCCCGGCATGCTGTAAGTTTCACCAAGTACAATTCTGTCTACCTTTCCCTCATATTTTGATGTAATAATGTCATTGACATCTCTCTGCCAGTTAAGCTTGCCTCTATGCTCTGTAGTAACGTCATCTTTGTCTATTACAAATGCCTCATACTTCTTTCTTGCTTTTACCTTACATACACCGATTTCAAGCATAAGGCTTCCTGTTGCTGTAACTTCATACTTAGAATCTCTTGGAACATACACTGTAACAGGCTTTCCATCAAATACATTTCTTCTCGAACCAAGATTATCAAAATTAATATCATCTACTTTGACATTACATGTTCCCTGTAAGATGACTAAACCAATCTCATACTCTCCTGAATCATATTTACCGCTCTCACCCGGCTCAAGTCTTATTAAATCAAAACCTATCAAATCCAGCTCAGATTCTTTATCTACTATCTCCTGATATCCCTTATTATCATTACCTTCATAAAATCTTCTCATGCGATTTTCCTCCTAGCTTTAATCAATATTAGGATATCGGGATTGCGTGAGGGTGTCAAGAGTTATCACTTATTCTGCTGAATATCTCAGGCATTTTAGATGCATACAGATATTGTTCCCATATTACATTTGAGAGTTATAGGACATATTTTAATGTTTCCTAAAATTCACATTTTGCTTAATCAAGATTTATTTTATGGATAAATCCAAATAATCAACATTTGTTGGATTATTTTATCTTTTTCTTGTAAAAAAAGATAAAAGTAAGGTTTAACGAAGTGTAAAACGCATGATTTTGGATTTTTTATCAAAAAATCTTCTTATTAAGCCAATCTAGTTTGTTTTAAATTCATCCCTACAATTCAATTTTCCTCTAACACAGAACACAAACGCAAAATGCAGAACGCAAACGCACAACGCAAAAAGGCTGTGCCCCTTCCGGGACACAGCCTGAACTGAATCATTAACTAATTCAATTGTCTATTATAATTACTTGTAAAGCTCAACAAGTTTAAGAAGGTGCTCATATCTATCCTTAGCAGCCTGCTCAGACTTAGCAAAGAGCTTCTCTGCTCTTTCTGGGAATGGCTTAATAAGTCTTGTGTAACGAGCCTCATTATTAAGGAATTCCTGATATGTACCATCTCCCTCTTTAGATGTAAGAGTGAATGGATTCTTGCCCTCTGCCTTGAGTGCTGGGTTGAATGAGAAGAGGTTCCAGTAACCAGCCTTAACAGCCTTCTTCATCTCATCCTGGCAGTGGTTCATACCACCCTTAGCGATACCGTGAAGTTCACAAGGTGCATAACCGATAATAAGTGATGGACCATTGTATGCTTCAGCTTCCTTGATAGCCTTAAGAGCCTGTGCTGGGTTAGCACCAAGTGCGATCTGAGCAACATATACATAACCATAGCTCATAGCAATCTCAGCAAGTGACTTCTTACCGATTTCCTTACCGGCTGCAGCGAACTGACAAACCTCACCGATATTAGAAGCCTTAGAAGCCTGTCCACCTGTATTAGAATACATCTCTGTATCGAATACCATTACGTTAACATTCTCGCCTGATGCAAGTACATGGTCAAGACCACCGAAACCGATATCGTAAGCCCAACCATCACCACCGAAGATCCATACAGACTTCTTAGCAAGGTAGTTCTTCTTAGCTAATACTTCTGGAGCTGTTGGACAACCCTCAGCAGCAGCCTTCTCAAGTTCAGCAACTAATGCATCTGTTGCAGGTGTGTTAGCCTTAGTATCGTTCTTTGTCTCAAGATACTTAGCTGCAGCAGCCTTGAAGCTCTCAGATGCCTTATCTGATGCTGCCATCTCTTCTACCTTAGCGATAATCTGGTTACGAATAACCTTCTGTCCAAGATACATACCGAAACCGTGCTCTGCGTTATCCTCGAATAATGAGTTAGCCCAAGCTGGTCCCTTTAATGAATCCTTGTTAACTGTATATGGTGATGTAGCAGCTGGACCACCCCAGATTGAAGAACAACCTGTTGCGTTAGAAATGTACATCTGCTCACCGAATAACTGAGTAATAAGTCTTGCATATGATGTCTCTGCACATCCTGCACATGAACCTGAGAACTCAAGTAATGGCTGGTTGTACTGAGAACCGATTGGTGTCTCAACAAGTGCTGGCTTGATTTCCTTCTTGCCAACGTTAGCAACTAAGTAATCGAATACTGGCTGCTCTGCTGCCTGTGATTCCTGTGGAACCATCTTTAAAGCATCTCCTGCCTTAGGACAAACAGTAACACACTCGCCACATCCCATACAATCTAATGGAGATACAGACATTGTATACTTCATAGTTGTATCTGTTGCATGCTTAGAATCAGCAAGCTTAATCTGTGATGGAGCTGCATTAACTTCATCAGCGCTTAAGATAAATGGTCTGATTGTAGCATGTGAACAAACGAATGCACAGCTGTTACACTGAGCACAGCTCTCAGCATTCCACTCTGGAACCATAACGGCTGTACCACGCTTCTCATATGCAGAAGCACCTGTCTCGAACTGACCATCAGCGATATCCTTGAATGCTGATACTGGAAGGCTGTCACCATCCATAAGTCCGATAGGATCAAGAAGTTCGTTAACCATCTTAACTGTAGCTGGACGGCCTTCTCTCTTAACTTCCTTCTTCTCATCTGTAGCATTAGCCCAGTCTGCTGGAACTTCTACTTTATGTATAGCATCTACACCGGCATCAATAGCCTTGTAGTTCATCTCTACTACAGCATCACCCTTCTTGCTGTATGACTTCTTAGCTGCTGCCTTCATATATTCAACAGCCTGATCGATAGGCATTACGTTAGCAAGCTTGAAGAAAGCTGACTGTAAGATTGTATTAGTTCTCTTACCCATACCAATCTCAATAGCCTTATCAATAGCGTTGATTGTGTAGAGCTGGATATTGTTGTTAGCAATATATCTCTTAGCCTCTGCTGGCATATGCTGGTTAAGTTCTTCGTCTGACCACTGGCAGTTGATCATGTAGATTCCGCCTGGCTTAACGTCCTGAACCATCTTGTATCCCTTAACTACATATGATGGGTTATGACATGCAACGAAGTCAGCCTGATTGATGTAGTATGGGCTTCTGATTGGCTTATCACCAAATCTTAAGTGGCTGATTGTGATACCACCTGTCTTCTTAGAATCATACTGGAAGTATGCCTGGATATACTTATCTGTATGGTCACCGATAATCTTAGTAGAGTTCTTGTTAGCACCTACTGTACCATCACCACCAAGACCCCAGAACTTACACTCAACTGTACCAGGAGCTGAAGTGATAGGAGCTGGCTTAACCTCTGGAAGTGAAAGGTTAGTAACATCATCAACGATACCGATAGTAAATCTGTTCTTAGGAGCATCCTTAAGAAGCTCTGTGTATACAGCGAATACTGATGAAGGTGGTGTATCCTTAGAACCAAGACCATAACGTCCACCAACAAGTGTAACGTCATTCATTCCTGCTTCACGAAGTGTTGCAGCAACATCAAGGTAAAGTGGCTCACCAAGTGAACCTGGCTCCTTAGTTCTGTCTAATACAGCAATCTTCTTAGCTGTCTTAGGAATAACCTTTAAGATAGCTTCTGATGACCATGGACGGTAAAGTCTTACCTTAACAAGACCAACCTTTTCACCCTTAGCTGTAAGGTAATCAATAACTTCTTCTACTACGTCGTTAACAGAACCCATAGCGATGATTACTCTGTCAGCATCTGGAGCACCATAGTAGTTAAATAAATCATAGTTAGTACCAAGCTTGTCATTAATCTTCTTCATGTACTTCTCAACTACTGCTGGAAGAGCATCATAAACTGAGTTACATGCCTCACGATGCTGGAAGAATACATCACCATTCTCATGAGAACCACGCATAGCTGGGTTGTTAGGATTAAGAGCATGTGCACGGAATGCTTCTACAGCATCCATTGGACACATTTCTTTAAGATCTTCATAATCCCACTTCTCAATCTTCTGAATCTCGTGAGATGTACGGAAACCATCGAAGAAGTTAATAAATGGAACTTTTCCCTCTAATGCTGCAAGATGTGCAACTGGGCTTAAATCCATAACTTCCTGTGGGTTTGTCTCAGCAAGCATAGCAAAACCAGTCTGACGACAGGCATATACATCACTGTGGTCACCAAAAATGTTAAGTGACTGTGTAGCAACTGTACGAGCTGATACATCGAATACACAAGGAAGCTGCTCAGCAGCAATCTTATACATGTTAGGGATCATAAGAAGAAGTCCCTGTGAAGCTGTAAATGTTGTAGTTAAAGCACCTGCTGCTAATGAGCCGTGTACTGTACCTGCAGCACCAGCCTCAGACTGCATCTCTGATACTGTTACTGTGTTGCCAAAAATATTCTTTCTTCCCTCTGCAGACCACTGATCCACATAATCTGCCATAGGGCTTGAAGGTGTAATTGGATAGATACCTGCTACTTCTGTGTAGGCATACGCTACATGAGCTGCGGCTGTATTACCATCCATTGACTGTCTTTCTCTAGCCATTAAAATAAGTCCTCCTTAGATTAAATATATGAGATTACATAATCTCTGCTATAAGTTATTTTAGTATCTTTTACCCAAAAAGTAAAGCTGATATTTGACAAAAGATTTTTATATGTAAGAATTCTTTCAACACCTAAAAATATTGGTATCAAAGGGGTCAAAATACCTTTTGGCCCCAACATCATTGTGTATCTGAATATAATAAAAAAGCTTCAAAGCTGCCACACATTAAATGTAACACCCCTGAAGCTTTTCTAATAAAGGGATACTTATCTATATCATAGCATTTGAGCCACAATATCTTATAAACAATATATGTAATTAGTCATCTGCACCCTGAAGAGCATCATAACCAGTCTCACCTGTACGAACCTTAACAACATCCTCAACATCATAGATGAATATCTTACCATCACCGATGTGGCCTGTGTAAAGTGCCTTTCTGGCTGCATTGATAACATCTACAGGAGATACCTTGGAGATAACCATCTCAACCTGAATCTTAGGAAGAAGCTGCATTTCCATAGCAACTCCACGGTAATACTCAGGAGCACCCTTCTGTGTACCACATCCGAGAACCTGTGTAACTGTCATACCTGTTACTCCGATATCGTTCATTGCCTTCTTTAATTTCTCGAATCTCTCCTGCTTCATAAGAATCTCAACCTTAGTAATCTTCTTATCATCAGAGCCAGCAGACTTCTGTACTACTGCTGGAACTGCCTCTTCCATCTTGGCTGTACCAACTGTCTCGAAATCTGATGCATCAAATGTAAGGTCTGTTGTAGATACCTCAAATCCAGCGTAAGCTGATGTAAGACCATGCTCTGTGATATCAAGTCCCCTGATTTCCTCTTCTCTGCTTGCACGAAGACCGACTGTAGCCTTAATAACAAGGAAAAGAATTGTTATTGTTACTGCTGTCCATGCTGCTACTGATATAAAACCGAGTAACTGAAGTCCTAAAAGTTCAAATCCGCCACCGTAGAATAAACCTTTAATCTCCTCACCTGCTGCATTGGCAATTGAATATTCTGGAGCTGTAGGTGTTGCGAATAAACCAACAGCGATTGTACCCCAGATACCATTCATCATATGTACTGCTACAGCACCAACCGGGTCATCAACATGTAACTTGTAATCAAGAAGCCATACACCAAATACTACTAAAAGACCTGCTACAATACCTATACAGATAGCACCAAATGCATCTGTTACATCACAAGGAGCTGTGATAGCTACAAGACCTGCTAATGAAGCATTTAAGCACATTGAAACATCAGGCTTGCCATACTTAACCCATGTAAATATCATACATGTAACAGTTGCTACTGCTGGTGCGATTGTTGTTGTAACGAATATTGAACCTAACTGGTCAACAGTTGTTGCTGCTGCACCATTAAATCCATACCAGCCTAACCAGAGGATGAATACACCTAATGCACCGATAGGAATATTGTGTCCTGGAAATGCGTTTACTTTAATAATCTTTCCACTTGCATCTTTTTCAAATTTACCAATTCTAGGTCCTAATATCTTGGCACCGATAAGTGCTGAGATACCACCAACCATATGAATTGCACAAGAACCTGCGAAATCATGGAATCCAAGCTGTGCTAACCAGCCGCCGCCCCATATCCAGTGAGCTTCAATTGGATATATAAGTGCTGATATAACACCTGAATAAATACAGTATGATAAGAACTTTGTTCTCTCTGCCATAGCTCCTGATACGATAGTAGCTGTTGTTGCACAGAATACTAAGTTAAATACGAAGCTTGACCAGTCAAAATCTGAATAAGCTGTGAAGATATCGAATCCCGGCTTACCGATAAGACCTGCAAAGTCTTCACCTAAAAGTAAACTGAAACCAATTAATATGAACATTACTGTACCAATACAGAAGTCCATGAGGTTTTTCATAATAATGTTACCTGAGTTCTTTGCTCTTGTGAAACCAGTCTCAACCATTGCGAAACCAGCCTGCATCCAGAATACCAGAGCGGCACCGATAAGGAACCAGACTCCAAACACTTCTGCGTCAACTGCTGTAAGAATTTCTTCCATAAATCCTTCCTCCTGTTTTCATATCTTTCTTTTTAATTAAATAATAAACAAAAATAGGCGTGCAACCATTCACTTATGGTTGCACGCCTTTGTGCTTTGCTTTATTTAATTTATGTTGACATTATACATCATGGACTATATAATTATTGAACAAATCGGACATGTTTTATAATTTTCTAAAATTTCTTTAATATTTATTTTATAAAACATACCCGCATGCCTTTTATACGTAATATTATTCAGGCAGTATATTCACAATATTACCATAGAGTATATATAATATTACAGGACTGTACACAGACAGATATTGATAATATACGAAGGGAGATTTTAACTATGAAACAAAACATTTCAACAATACAGCCATACATAGATATAACATTTAAAGGTGTTCCTGAAAAGGAGCTTACATCTCCATGCAGCATGCATATATATGATGCATGTGCCAGGAACCTTAATGATATTTCTGTTCCTGATACTTTAAGCGTAATACCTTCTGCTGGACACGTATGGATAATCGCATATAATTCTCCAGCTCAGTCACGTTTCATATGTATAGGAAGCCAGTCAGAGAAAATGGGCGTTGACATAAGCGGCTATGACAATTATTTCATCGCTGTATTTGATGATGACGCAGTTTATTTTAATAAGGGAGCTGCTGATACACTTACTCCTGCTGCCATCGCAGACAGAATTATTGATTTCAAGCCAGATGAAACATGCCCTGAATATGATTTCTTAACAAGAATTGCTGACATTAATAATTTTGATGATAAATGCAAAGCTTTCAAGGAATATCTCTCATCAAGCAAACGCCGATATGTATTTAGTAAAGATATGTCAGACATGCGTTCTATTATATTAAAAGCTGATGGTGACTGCACAGTTAACACATTATCAGAGATAACTGGATATTCCTGCAGACATATCAACAGGCTTTTCAACGCATCATATGGCTTTGGACCTAAAGACCTGTGCAAGCGCCTGAGATTCCAGCATGCCCTCAAAGAAATTTTTACAGACTGCAATCGTCAGAATTCTGAATTTATCCAGAATATAGACTACTCTGACCAGGCACATTTCCAGCGTGAGTTCAAATCTTTCATGGGCGAGACACCTAAACAGTTCATCCGCAAGATACAATCATCTGCTTCAAAAAGTTGACATTCCGGAAATGTCTGCTGATTTTTAAAATCATGCAGACATTTCCAAAGCTATCAATACGTTTTCTGGAGCTATAAGCATATTTTTCTTGAAAAAATCCAAAATATATTGTTTTAAACCGGATTAATTTTGTTATTGGATTTTCCAGACATTATTTTATAAATAGACCCGCAAAATGACTATATTTTGGATTTTTTCAGCTTTATTATGATATAAAGCAAATAGTCAGGTTTAACGAAGTGTAAATCAGACAATATTGGATTTATTCTAAGAAAAGTTCATAATTAATCCAAACTTGCTTTGTTATAAACATAAAGCCCTCTACTTATAAATATTGGTATACTTTGTATACATATATAGTAAAAAACTTCAAAACTGCCACAATGCCATACTGCCTCACAGCATGAAATCAGCCATGACTGTATTACTTATATCAATTCCACGCTCTGTAAGCCTTAAACTTACACCGCCATCCTTATTGACATACTCACAGAGCAGCCCGTTATGGCAGTTGTTTTCTATCTCTTTTGCGTAGATACTTTTAATATCGCACCCGAATATCTTCTGAAACTCGTCATACGATACGCCATCCATCTTTCTAAGCCCCAGGAACATGAATTCTTCCATCATATCATTAGTTGTCTCCCTATGAATTTCACATGCCTTAGACAATATTTTGTCAGAAGCCCTCACCCTGATTTCATCCGAAGTCTTTCCCAAAGTTTCATACGAAGCCCTCACCTGTGCTTCCCCCGCAGCGCACCTGATATACTCCTCCATATCTGCTGTATTAGTATACCTGTATCCTTTATAATACCCGGATGCGCCAAGGCCTGTTCCTATATAATCAGTCAGCTCCCAGTACGAGCAGTTGTGGTGCGACTCAAATCCCGGCTTGGCATAGTTAGATATCTCATATCTTCTGTATCCCATTCTGGTAAGATAATCTAGTGTCCTGTGATACATTTCACGCTCAACATCCTCGTCTGGCAGGTTGGGATATTGTGACAGATTGTCATATAGCTGTGTTCCCTCCTCCACTATCAGACTGTACGCTGATATATGCTCAGGATTCAAGGATACGACCTTTGCCAGTCCTTCCATATAAGAGTCAAGACTCTGTCCCGGAAGTGCCGCCATCATGTCTACATTAATATTGTTAAATCCAGCCTCTCTTGCACATTTAAAGCTTTCTACAAACTTCTCATATGTGTGGATTCTTCCGAGAAGTTTAAGCGTTGCATTGTCAGTTGACTGTAACCCGAAGCTTATTCTGTTAATACCGCTGCCGATATACGCTTCTGCTTTTGCTCTTGTAAGTGTCTCTGGATTACACTCTATCGTTACCTCTGCATTGTCTGCAAACTTAAATTTTTCATGCAGTGCATCCATAACAGATACAATATGTCTCTCATCTATGCATGACGGCGTGCCGCCTCCTATAAATGCAGATGCCACAGGACGGCTGTCTGATTCAAGGCTTTTTATCTCATTAATAAGTGCTGCGATATATTTCTTTTTAGTATCATCATCACTTGCACACGATAGGAAATCGCAGTAATTACATTTTTTCACGCAAAAAGGGATGTGAACATACACCCCAAAAACATCTGGATTCATATACACACCCCTTAATCATTATTCTTCATCAAGTTTTAATACGCTCATGAATGCCTTCTGAGGAATCTCTACATTACCAATCTGGCGCATGCGCTTCTTTCCCTCTTTCTGCTTCTCAAGAAGCTTCTTCTTACGGGAAATATCACCACCATAACATTTGGCAAGGACATCCTTACGAAGTGCCTTAACTGTCTCTCTTGCTATGACACGGCTTCCGATAGCTGCCTGAATAGGAATCTCAAACTGCTGTCTTGGAATTTCAGCTTTAAGCTTCTCGCACATCTTACGTCCTCTCTCCTCTGCACTGCCTGCAAATACGATGAACGAAAGCGCATCAACCTCTTCTTTATTAATGAGAATATCAAGCTTGCAGAGATTAGACTTCTCATAGCCCTTCATCTCATAATCAAATGATGCATAACCTCTTGAACGTGATTTAAGCGCATCAAAGAAATCATATATAATCTCATTAAGCGGAAGGTCATATTTTAACAATGCTCTTGTCTGCTCGATATATTCCATTCCATTGTATATGCCTCGTCTTTCCTGACAAAGCTTCATTATAGGGCCGACAAACTCTGTTGTCACCATAATCTCAGCACTAACCATAGGCTCTTCCATATAGGCAATCTCAGATGGGTCTGGCATATTAGACGGATTAGTAAGGTCAATAACCTCTCCATTAGTCTTATGAACCTTATATATAACACCCGGTGCTGTTGTTACAAGGTCAAGATTATATTCTCTCTCCAATCTTTCCTGTATAATCTCAAGATGCAATAATCCTAAGAAACCACATCTGAATCCGAATCCTAATGCAATTGAAGTCTCTGGCTCGAACTGAAGTGAGGCATCATTGAGCTGGAGCTTTTCAAGTGCATCACGTAAATCCTGATACTTGGAACCATCTGCTGGATACAGTCCACAGTAAACCATAGGATTAACCTTTTTATAACCCGGAAGCGGCTCTGCACATGGACGTGCATCATCAGTTATTGTATCACCAACTCTTGTATCAGATACATTTTTGATGCTCGCTGTGACGTAGCCAACCATTCCCGCACTCAATTCATCACAAGGAATGAACTGTCCGGCTCCGAAATAACCAACCTCAACAACTTCCTCAACAGCACCAGTTGCCATCATACGGATTTTAGTCCCCTTCCTGACTGTACCCTCCACAACTCGGCAGAATACTATAACTCCCTTATATGCATCATAGAGTGAGTCAAATATAAGAGCTGATAAAGGTGCTTCCGGGTCTCCTGTTGGAGCTGGAATCTTCTCAACGATTTTTTCAAGAACCTGGTCGATATTGATACCATTCTTGGCACTTATCTGTGGCGCATCCTGTGCCTCTATTCCAATCACATCTTCTATCTCTTCAATAACCCTCTGTGGCTCAGCACTTGGAAGGTCTATCTTATTGATAACTGGAAATACATCAAGGTCATGGTCGAGTGCAAGATATACATTGGCAAGTGTCTGTGCCTCTATACCCTGTGCCGCATCGACAACAAGAATTGCACCATCACAGGCTGCAAGTGCTCTTGAAACCTCGTAATTAAAGTCAACATGACCCGGTGTATCGATAAGGTTAAATATATATTCCTGACCGTCATTAGCCTTATATACAGTTCTTACAGTCTGTGCCTTGATTGTTATGCCTCGCTCTCTCTCAAGGTCCATGTTATCAAGCACCTGCTCCTGCATCTCCCGGCTTGTAAGAAGTCCTGTCTTTTCTATTATTCTGTCAGCAAGTGTAGACTTGCCGTGGTCTATATGAGCTATAATACAAAAATTTCTGATATTCTTCTGGTTAATCTTAGCCATCAATTATTCCTCATTTCTTTTCTTTAAAGTATGTCACTATTCCCTGCGCTATCTTAGATGCCACCTCTGAATCATTGTTCTTTAGAAGTGATGCATCTTCTTTGTTGCTTATAAATCCTAACTGTATGACAAGGCTGGCACATTTGGACTTGGAATTAACATAATAATTTTCGTCAGCATTGGTAACAGTGCCATATTTAACTCCTCTGTTCCTGATACCGGTTATCGTCGACATGCTCTTTCCTATAGCCTCTGCCGCTGATACCGAATTAGCTGGTTTCTTATTGCTGACCCACAGTTCAAATCCACTGACCGTAATATTCTGTGCTGAATTCAGTCTTAAAGACACAAGCAGGTCTGACTGCGCCTTATCGCATGCAGCTACTCTTGCTTCATTAGTGACTGTCTTATCTGAATCCCTTGTAAGTACAACTTTAACACCTCTTTGTTCAAGTTCACTTTTAAGCTTCAATGCCACTGCCAGCGTGACATCTTTTTCTTTAAGACCGTTCGCACTGGCTCCGGAATCGCTTCCTCCAAGTGCTGGGTCTATACAGACTGTATATTTTTTGTCAAGTGTCTCCGCCTGTGCTGCCGCCGCTGTACTTGTGCCCTCCTGCTTGCTTACTGCCGTAGCCGATGTAGCCGATGTAGCTGCTGTACTTGCCGCGGTTGTTTCCTGCTGTAAGACATTTATTTTAATATTTTTCAGAAATGCAGACAGATTGTAGCCATTATAATCAGCATATACCATAACTCCAAATGCGGCTATTGCAATTACTGTAATAACAGCTATAAAGTTATCTAATCTGAATGGTTTCTTTGAAGGCTGTTTTGAACTCTTATTCTCCAATTCAATCCTCCTGGTTTTTGCTTAACATATCTATTTTCTATAAGCCAGGCAAAAATGTCAATACCAATTCGATATTTGTTTATGAATTCTTTACCATTTCCTTCTTTAATCTTCTGATTATCTTCTTTTCAAGTCTCGATATGTACGACTGTGATATTCCAAGCAGGTCTGCGACCTCCTTCTGTGTCATCTCCTCGCCGTCTGAACTTGTAAGTCCATATCTTAAATCAACTATTTTCCTCTCTCTGTCAGAAAGCTTTGCTATCGCACTGTTTAATATCTTTCTCTCTGCCTCATTCTCAATATCTTTGTATATAACGTCCTCATCAGTCCCCAGTATATCAGATAACAAAAGCTCATTGCCATCCCAGTCAACATTGAGCGGCTCATCAATTGATACCTCTGCCTTGGTTTTGTTATTCCTTCTAAGATACATAAGAATCTCATTCTCAATACATCTTGATGCATATGTTGCAAGCTTGATATTCTTATCCGGCTTATATGAATTAATCGCTTTGATAAGTCCTATCGTTCCTATTGATATAAGGTCTTCCACACCTACCCCTGTGTTATCAAACCTTTTTGCAATATACACAACAAGTCTTAAATTGTGCTCTATCAGACACTTCTTGGCATCCCCCTGATTATCTGTCGCAAGCTCCCCTATAACCCTTGCTTCTTCCTCTGCCTCAAGCGGCGCTGGCAGCACTTCTGAACCGCCTATATAATGTACATCTGGCTGTGAGATTGTAAATAAACTTTTAAATCCCGGTACCACCTTAAACTGAAATCTATCTTCTACTGCTACTTTTAATACCATAACTATCGTCTCCCATTTTTATTAATAACGGATTTACCAGCATGTCATAATCGTCCCCATGTGATATGGCATTCTCGCTGATTCCTACCAGAACATCTTTTAAATTTAATTCAATACTGCTGTTGTATATTCGACACGTTTCGGCTGTAAACACCTGTATCACGCCATTCTCACAGCCCACAGAGCTTATGGGAATATAGTGTACCTTTTCCTTCTGACCTATATATATGTTCTCTGGAACAACATTTTTATCTATAACACATACCGGTTTGCCGTTATATGGGTCTGTGAGGTGGTTTCCGGTATCAACCAGTCCATCCACAGTAAAATGTCTGTCTGCGACACCGATATCCACTTTCACGATATACTCCCTTATCTGCATATTTCTCACAACAGCCTGCGCGCATATTTTAATAATCACTGCTGCAACAATCACATACACCAGAAGCTCTGGCTGGGATAATATTCTCTGCCCGATAATGCTACCCATGTACGTATATGACACAAGCATATGGACAGCCCCGGCAAGAGCAAATGTTATAACATAAAGAATAACTGTTCCTTTAATATTTCTTTTTGGATTATATGTACCGCTGATAATCATAACCATCAGGAAACTCACTACCAGATATGTACATATATGAAAAATGTTTCTGACGGTTCCGGTGCTTATCTGTACAATCACAGCCCACAGTGCTCCTAAAGTGGCTGAAAGAAAAATCTTCAGGTATGAAGCAGCATACCCACAGACCTTATTCGTGTAATAAAGCACTATGTAGTCCATAATCAAGTTAAGCAGGAAAAAAACGTCAAGATATACAACGATTATCTATCGCCTCCCTCTCTATCAGAACATCCTGCTGCCAATATCTGAATTTCTGGCAACAGAATGTATTATAGACAGGTAGTGATAAGAAATTTGTCGCAAAGAGAGGATAGAAAAATTTTATTTAACAAAAAATCCTGCATCTGTGGACTGACCTTTACAGATAGTCCACAGATGCAGGAAGCCCTGGCAATCAAAAAAAATGCCCCGTCAGTTACCTGACGGGACACATAAAATAACTATTATCTACGATTCTTCTGAAGGAATGTTGGTATATTAATTCCCTTCTCCACCTTGCTGCTTGTAATCTCGCCAGGAGTCTTAAGACCTGGAACTGGCTCCTCTGAAGCATATGAAGGTGTTATTGACGCTGCTGCTGACTGAACAGGTGTTGAAGATGCCTGTCCACCTGAATAAGAATATGTAGGCTTAGCCGCTGGTCTTACACCTGGTGTAACTCTTGTCTGTGCAGAGAATCCTGCCATGGCATTGTTAACATTAGTGTCCTCAAGACCTGTAGCGATAACTGTAATAGATGCAAAATCTGTAACTGAATCATCATATACAGCACCGAAGATAATGTTAGTATCATCTCCTGTAAGCTCTCTTACATAATCTGCTGCATCATTAGCTTCCATAAGTGAAACATCACCAGAAATGTTAATGATAACATCTGTTGCATTGTTAATTGTTGTCTCAAGAAGTGGACTCTCAACAGCAATCTTAACAGCCTCAAGTGCCTTGTCATCACCTGTTGCTGAACCGATACCGATATGGGCAACACCCTTATCCTGCATAACAGTCTTAACATCGGCAAAGTCAAGGTTGATATCACCAGGATTATTGATAAGGTCTGTGATACCCTGGACTGACTGCTGAAGAACCTCATCTGCCTTCTTCAATGCCTCTGGCATAGTTGTTCTTCTGTCTACTATCTCTAAAAGCTTGTCATTAGGGATAACGATAAGTGTATCTACGTTCTCCTTAAGTCTCTCTATTCCTGAAAGAGCGTTATTCATACGTGTCTTTGCCTCGAATCTGAAAGGCTTAGTAACAACACCAACTGTAAGAATACCCATCTCCTTAGATACCTTAGCTACAACAGGAGCTGCACCAGTTCCTGTTCCACCGCCCATACCACAGGTAACAAATACCATATCTGCACCTTTGATGGCCTGTGTAATCTCTTCTATGCTCTCCTCTGCTGCCTTCTCTCCAACTTCTGGATTGGCACCTGCGCCCAGTCCCTTAGTCAGTTTCTCACCAATCTGAATAGCTACAGGAGCCTTACATAACTGTAAAGCCTGTCCATCTGTGTTAATTCCGATGAACTCTACTCCTCCAACATTCTCATCTATCATTCTGTTAACTGCGTTGTTTCCAGCTCCACCAACGCCCACTACTATTATCTTTGCTGATGACCCTGAGTCATTTGTCATAATTTCTAACAAGGGAACTGCCTCCTTTTTTTGCACTACTAAATATAATATAAAATTTACGGTAAAATATCAATATGTTTTTCAATTTTCTTTCTTAAATATAACCGATGAATTGTTGCCATTATACTCTGAAAGATACAATGTACCCTTCATTCCGTTAAGGCTGTTTTCCATCTGTTTTAACACAAAAAGCTTCTCTGTGCAGTCTTCTACACTTCCAAGCTCTATCTTAACATCATTCATATATAGTGTGACGTTGTAGGATGAGTCAAAATATATCTTGTCTATTCCAAGCTGGTACTTGTCAAATGCCTGTGTCAGATCAAGAATACTTCCAAAAATATCCATATTATCAATCTCAAGCTTTGAATTAAGGACTATGCTTTTAAATTCCAGTCCTTCTATCTGTGGAACACCCTCATACTGGACAGATGAGCTCTCCACAACTATACCATCCTTATCAAAGTACATATTGCAGCCCATATAGCTTATATAGCCTACTATAGGCTTCTCATACACTGTAACTGTCAGTTTGTCAGGCCATGTCACATCCACGTCATATTTCTGCACAAATGCTATCTGCTTATCTTTCTTGCCAAACAGCATGTAAAATAATATGTTCGGATTATCACTGCCAAATATAACATTATTCAGCTCTCCCGGCGCATAATGCGTTCCACCTATATATTCTATAGATACTGCCCTGAACACATATGCACTCACGCCTGTTAATGCCACAAGCACAACAGCCAGTATAATGATGACGCGTTTTATTATTTTCTTTTTATGTGCATGCCTGTCAAGCTTTGTACCAAAATCAACCATATTCACCAACGCCCTTACATCTCAAGTTTAATCTGGCTCGACACATTCATGACAATGCCTACCTCTGCAAGCAGTACTACCGCTGACGAACCACCATAGCTTATGAATGGAAGTGAAACACCTGTATTAGGAATAATGTTAGTAACAACCGCTATATTAAGCACTACCTGAATCGCTATATGTGCGAATACACCTGCTGATATAAGTGTTCCGAATAAATCTGGTGCATTCTGTGCAATATGCGCTATTCTCCACAGCATAACGACAAATACAAGAATTATGCACACAGCTCCAAACAGACCAAGCTCCTCACATATAATAGAGAATATCATATCGTTCTGGGACTCTGGTATATATCCAAGCTTCTGAAGACTCTTGCCTAAACCTTTGCCGAATAATCCCCCGGAACCGATGGCATATAACGCCTGGACTGTCTGATATCCCTTACCGGTTATGTATTTTTCAGGATTAACCCACACAAGTATTCTGTTAAGACGGAAACTTCCAGTCATCTTATTGGAACTAATCATGTTGGATACCCATGCATACAGTCCGACAAATCCTGCGACCGCAGCCGCACCAAGTGCTGCGAATATCTTATAGCCCGGATAAGCCACGAATATCATGACAAATCCGATTGCAAATATGATAAGGGCACTACTCATATTATTAGATATGATATATACTGCAATACCCTGTATTCCTGCCGAAATCACAAAGATTATAAATGCATTCTTAAGTTTTCTGACCTGCTTGCCATACCCGCACACAAGTGCCGCAAGAAGAATTATAACGGCGAACTTCGATACATCGGCTGGCTGTACGCCACCAAACACTGGGAATCTTATCCATCGCTTGGCACCATTGGCACTGCTTCCGAATGGAATAAGCGCAAATACAAGTCCTAATGCGAAAATGTAGATAACTAATGCATATTTCTGCCAGATATGGTAATCAAATCTGTAAGCCATATACATAGCAACAAATCCAACTATAGTAGATAAAAGCTGCTTGATGAAATAAGATGCCGCATTGCCGCTCTCCATCTGTGCAGTGTATGAACTTGTACTATATATCATTACCAGTCCAAAACCGACCAGAAATATAGTCACAAACATCAGACTGTAATCAAAATATCTCTGTACCGGCTTCTTAACTCTTTTCCCCATAAAAACCTCTATTATTAAAGCTTGTTAACGAAATCCTTGAACATTCTTCCACGCTGCTCATATGATTCAAACATATCCCAGCTTGCACATGCAGGTGATAAAAGAACCGCATCACCAGGCTTTGCATTATCTGCACATATCTTCACAACTTCTTCAAGTGAATCTGCAAACACATAGTTCTTAAATCCATACTTATCTGCTGTCTTTGCAATCTTAGGTGCTGTAACCCCCATAAGGACAAGCATCTTTACCTTAGGATTAAATGCCTTTACGTACTCGTCAAACTCTGAACCCTTATCATAGCCTCCCCCGATAAGAATTGTAGGACGTGACATAGCCTTAATCGCCTTGATTGCAGCATCAGGGTTAGTTCCCTTGGAATCATTGTAATATACAACATCATTCTTAGTTGCAACATACTCAATTCTATGCTCTACTGCCTTGAATCTCTTAATCTCATGAAGCATGATGTCTTCTGAAACGCCAGCCGCCTTGGTAATATCAATAGCAGCACACACATTTTCATAGTTATGCTCACCTATCAGATTCATGTCATGGACATTCATAAGCACCTTATCTGTGCTTCCATCATAGTAATGGATATCTTCGCCCTCCACATACGCACCCTTAGGTGGTCTCTGTTTGCTTGAAAACCATACAACATCTGCCTTACACTCGTTAAGTCCGAATTCTCTTAACACATCATCCTCATAGTTAAGGACACACACCTCATCTTTAGTCTGGTTCATGCTTATATCCTCTTTAGTCTTGATATAACACTCCATTGTGTGATGTCTGTTAAGATGGTCTGGTGTGATATTAAGAATTGCGCTTACCAGTGGCTTGAACTCATGTATAGTCTCTAACTGGAAGCTGCTTATCTCTGCTACAGTATATGAATCATCTGTTGTCTTTGACACCTCTGTTGTATATGGATTACCGATATTGCCGACTACAAATGTGCTCTCATTCCAAGCCTTCATAATCTGGCCTGTAAGAGCTGTTGTAGTTGTCTTTCCATTAGTTCCTGTGATTGCAAGAAGTGTTCCTTTATCAAAATGATATGCAAGCTCTATCTCTCCCCATACTGGAATGTCTGCGCCCTTAAAATTAAGGACAAGTTCACTGTCGATTGGAACTCCCGGACTTATGACAAGAAGGTCATATTCCTTCTCACTTCCCTCTGGATAACTGCCCACATACACTTCCTTTACAGGCATACCTACTTTTGCTTTAATGTCTTCTGGTTTTAATTTATCATTGCCGTCAAAAAGCACAACATCCGCATTCTCCTGTATAAGAAGCTTTGCCGCACCAATTCCGCTTATTCCTGTACCTACTACGAATACCTTTTTCCCTTCAAATGTCATAATCTATCCTCCGTGTTACGACTGCATTATCGCGCAATATGCGTCACATCGTATACTGTCTAATTTTACTATCATTCATATATTATTTCAAGGCATATGGCAGTACATTTTCAAAGAGTTCTCTTATAACTGGTGCAGCTATAGTTCCGCCATA
>URGC01000027.1 GCA_900547255.1 uncultured Eubacterium sp.
ATTCGATGCTTTCCATCCCATACAAGTTGCTCCAGATACTCCCGAATCGGATGATACCGGTTCTCGCTGGCTGCGATATTCATAGCTTTGTTGATGTTCCTCTCATTTTTTAACCCGTACTGCTTTTCCAGATACCAATGAAGCTGGTACACATCGGTATCCGTCAGACTGGAAGATGTTCTTTCCCATCCAAGATCACCAACAATATCTATTTTTCCGGAAAGTTCATTTTTTCTGATGGCACCTTTTAACAAAAGATCGCGCTGAAAAACGGTCATACAATTATCAATGCTCTGGCAGATATTCCCTTTATTATTTCTTACAAGGTCAGCCTGAATATCCTCTGCACTGCTCATTTCCTCCTCAAGCACTTTCCCGACATCGTCCCATGATACATCTGCTCCATTTTCTGACATTTCCTGCAACCTGCTCCACCTCTTTTCTGCCTTGCATAAATAGTTCTTTTTTCTCCTGCTCTCTTCCCATGCAGAGAATATCCAGCCAATAATTGATGATTGGTTCTGCATGAAGCATCATTGCATAATCCTCAGAAAACATTACATCCGGTGGCTTGCCATAAAGAACCTGTCCACTATCTTCAATCTGTACCAACGCATCTTTTAACAGTTCTATTGTTTCCTCACACCATCTGTAAAATTTTTTCTTAATCTGAATAATGCGCATGCGCTCCTCTTTTTCCCTGCGAAGCCTTTGCCTTTCTTCTCTGCTCATAGCTTCTGTCTGAACATGTAATCCAAAATCCTCAATCAATTTCTTTGCGGCATCGTATTGGGATAATCCATACATTCTTGCTGTGTAATCAATCACATCTCCACCCACACCACAAGCAAAGCAATGATAATTTTTATCCACCTTCATGCTTGGATGTCTGTCATCATGGAATGGACAGCAGGCAACACCATTTTTGCGGATACGAAGTCCATAACTTTCCGCTACCTGTCTTGTGGTTAGCTGCTCTTTTACTTCTGAAAATATATTCAAATCACAAATTTCTCCTTTCCTGCGGAGAAAGCCTTTGCTATAATAAATTTGTTGTGGATAGAAAGGCTTTATCCTTTTTATTCTTTCATGTCCCTGTTACCAGCAGGGGCATTTTTCTGTAATGCAATCAGTTCTTTTAGCAAAGCCAGCAAAAGCTGCTCATTCTCTGAATTTCCATTGTGCAATTCCTCACATATCCGCTCTAACACCTTTGATAATCGAAATGACATATAATTACCTGACACTACCTTAATTTCCTGCTCTAACACTGACTTTCGATAATATTCACCTTTCGGCACTCCCGATAATATAATTTTTGCCTCAACTTCTGATTTTTCTTCATCACTCAGCCAGAATGCGATTGTGTTATGCCGAAATCTATCCTCCCGTTTACACGCCATCTTCCTCACCTCGATTCACTTTTCCGAGACGGTCTGCAATTTTATCCTGCGCATCCCTTGACTGATGACAATAGGTTTCAATCGTTGTTGTCACCTTTCCATGTCCCAGCCTCTTGGCAATCTCAATCGGACTGAACCCCATCTGCACCAACATACTTGCATGACTGTGTCTGGTACAATGTACTGTAATTTTCTTAACTCCCGACAGCTTAATTCCACGCTCCATCTCATGCTCAAAGAAGCTTTTTGTTCTTCCAGCAAACAATCTGGTTCCCGGTTTTGGTCGATACAATGTGCTGATATATTCCCGAATCTCGTCCTGCAATTCCTTATGAATAGTTATCACTCGCACCGAGCTTTCTGTCTTTGGAGCTGTAATCAGATCTTCTCCATCAAGCCTTGTAAGCGATTCATCTACCCGGATAGTTCCATCCTCAAAATTTACATCTTTCACCTGCAAAGCAAGTAATTCTCCAATACGCATACCTGTCCAAAACAATATCTGAAATGCCATCCAAGAATCTCTTTTATCCATAATTGCATCCGAAAATTTCTGAAATTCTTCCAGCGTCCAGTAGGGACGTTCATCCGCTTTGCTTTTCCCCATACTGCCTGCTTTATGACATGGATTTGATCGTAATTCATAGAATCGCACCGCATAGTTGAGAATGGAACTAAGCTGATTATTGATTGTTTTCAGGTAAGTCGGCTTAAATCCTTTATCAATCATTTCTCCCTGCCACTTTCGTATCATAGGAGCTGTGATTGCATTGATAGGCGTATTTCCAAAATACGGAAGGACCTTATCTTTCATCACATATTCTTTCTGCTTCATAGTGGTTTTCCGCAGTCGTTTCGCCATATCTGCCTTATATATCTCCCAGAAATCATTCAAGGTCATGGTCGGATCAGAAGTTTGCTGCAATATGAAATGCGCATACCATTCCTCAGCTTCTTTCTTTGTCTTAAATCCCCGCTTCTGGGATTTTTTCTTGGTTCCCGTCCAGTCTGTCCACCGGTACTGGATATGCCACGTTCCATTTGGATCTCGTTTTGCACGGCAGCTCATGCACTCACCTCCTTGGCTCCGCCATACCATTTCTCACGAAAATACTCCACCGGAATTTTACCTGCGATTGTAAGGAAGCCTTTTCCAGCAAGTTCCTTGTTCATTTCTCGTAAAATCTTGTAAGATTTTCCCATGCTCACGCCGAGCATCTTTGCAATGTCTTCTGCACTGTAGTAAATTTTTTCGTTCATAGTGTCCTTTCCTTTCTTTGTTTCTGTATAGTATCATTTTGTTTCGCTTTTATAATATCGTAACATTTGTTTCGTGTCAATATCTTTTTTCTTTCATTTTTTAATCTGGTGTGTTATTCTATATGTGATGTTGAAACATTCATAGTTTTAGAGCAGGAGGAAATCACAATGACAGTTGGTGAAAATATAAGACGTATCCGGCAAGAACGACACCTCACTCAAAAACAGTTAGGTGAAATGGTCGGTGCAAGCGAAGCCTACATTCGTGCTTACGAAAGTGGCAGAAGAAACCCCAAACCAGCATCTCTTGAAAAAATAGCAGAGGCACTTGCGGTCAACCCTGAAGTACTTGCAAATTCAGATTTTGATGGTGTAAAAGCCATACACCGACTTTTTCAGATATTTCGCCAGTATGACGGTTCATTATTTGAATATCAGGATAAAGACGGAAATGATATGGTAGGCATCAGTTTTGGAACATTATCGCTGATGCAATCATGGTTAGAACGTTATAAGAAATATATGGATGAAGTTGAGAAATGTAACGAAATCAAAGATGTGAAAAAACGTGGCGAAGCACTGCTGAAAGCGGAAGCGGACTTTAATCTTTGGATGGATATTTATCCGGAATCGGAGACGTGGCAGGCTAGATTAAAAATCCAGAAAGCTCATGATGAGGTAATGGATAAGATAGGATTGAATCAAAAAGAAAAATAACTTCCAGAAAGCAAAGGAGACAAATGAATATACTCATAATTGGTAATGGTTTTGATTTAGCTCATAACTTGCCTACAAAATATACAGATATTTTAGAATTTCTTAGAATTATTAAAATAACTTCGACTTGGATGGGAGATCAACCATCTTTTATCAGTAAACACTTAAATAATTATAACGCACCTAATTATGTCAAAAATTGTATTGAAAATGCTTTTTCAACAAGACAACCTAATCTACATAAAAGTGCATCCAATTCCAATTTGCTCGTACAAGAAATTTATGATAATCTAACCGATAACGTCTGGTATGAATACTTACTGGACATATATACTAAAGGTAAAATGAAAGGAATTAATTGGATTGATTTTGAAAGTGAAATAAGTTCCATAATTGAACAAATAGATAGATATCAAGAAAACCTATACATGCCATTTGACATTAAATCTTCTGATGAGAATGAAAAACTAAAGAGCTTTTTATCAAAATTGAATTTTGAAGCATTTATAGAGAATAAGTATCCAGACAAATCTCACATACCTACATATCGAGATTTTTTAGATAAATCATATTATGACCTAAGACGTTTTGTTCGATGTATGGAAATCTATTTACTTGAATGTGTAGAAAAGCAACCTATAAACATATTATCTCAAGATATTATAAACACTAATGCCAATTCCATTTTATGTTTCAATTATACACATACTTATGAAAAACTGTATGTCAATAATGATAAAGTAAAAATACACTATTTGCATGGAAAAACACAAGATAATATTGCTTCTAACAATATGGTACTTGGAATAGATGAATATTATTCTACATATGAAAAAGACCAACATACCAATTATAATATCTATAAAAAGTTTACACAAAGAGTTATAAATGAGACTGGATTTCTCTATCGGAACTGGATTGCAAAAATGGATGACATCACATATAAGTTCCGAAATTATCCAACTCTTGAAGAAACTGGTGCAAGCCTTCCTAACAATGTCTATATCTTTGGTCACTCATTGGATATTACTGATAAAGACGTAATTAGAGATTTTATAAATAGAGATGGCGTTAAAACTACTATCTTTTACTATGACAAGCAACAACAAACACAACAAATAGCAAATTTAGTTAAAATGCTCGGACAAGACACATTTATTAATATGATTAATAGTATCCCACAAAGAATATGTTTTGTTCAGCAGCAACCAATGATTCCTAAGAATTAAAATTTTTGTACCCAAAATGTACCCATTTGCACATAAAAACCCCCTACAAAGCCCATAAATACAGGCTTTGTAGGGGTTTACCTATTTATTCAAACTCAATCGTTCCAGGTGGTTTACTCGTCAAATCATAGAATACCCTGTTGACCCCGCGCACCTCGTTGATGATTCTGCTCATTACAGTCTGGAGTACCTCGAATGGAATCTCTGAAGCCTCGGCTGTCATGAAATCGACTGTGCTTACAGCACGTAATGCGACTGCATAATCATATGTTCTCTCATCACCCATGACACCAACGGAACGCATGTTAGTGAGGGCTGCAAAATACTGGTTTGGCATCCATGATGGATCCTTGCCATTGGCTTTCTTGTATTCTTCTGCTGCCTTGTCCACCTCTGCACGGTAGATAGCATCAGCATCCTGAACAATTCTTACCTTATCGGCTGTTACTTCGCCGATAATTCTGATTCCAAGTCCTGGACCTGGGAATGGCTGACGGAATACAAGCTTCTCTGGAATTCCAAGCTCCAGGCCTGACTTACGAACCTCATCCTTGAAAAGGTCACGAAGTGGCTCGATGATTTCTTTGAAATCAACATAGTCTGGAAGTCCGCCTACGTTGTGGTGAGATTTGATGACCGCTGACTCACCGCCAAGTCCACTCTCAACAACATCTGGGTAGATAGTTCCCTGAGCAAGGAAATCAACTGCGCCAATCTTCTTGGCTTCTTCCTCAAATACTCTGATGAACTCCTCACCAATTATCTTTCTCTTATGCTCTGGCTCTGTTACGCCAGCAAGCTTAGAGTAATATCTTTCCTGTGCATTAACTCTTATAAAGTTAAGGTCAAACTGTCCATTAGAACCAAATACAGCCTCAACCTCATCTCCCTCGTCCTTTCTTAAAAGACCGTGGTCAACGAATACGCATGTGAGCTGCTTGCCGATTGCCTTAGAAAGAAGCGCAGCGGCAACTGATGAATCAACACCACCAGATAAAGCAAGTAAAACCTTGCCGTCTCCAACCTTCTCACGTATGTCTTTGATTGTATTCTCAACGAATGCATCCATCTTCCATGTCCCGGCACATCCACACACACCTCTTACGAAGTTGTAAAGCATCTTAGTACCTTCCTGTGTATGAAGAACCTCTGGGTGGAACTGTATAGCATACAGATTCTTCTCTCTGTTCTCTGCTGCTGCCACTGGACAATCTGCCGTATGTGCAACTATCTTAAAATCTGGTGCAACCTGTGATATATAATCAAAATGGCTCATCCAGCAGACAGTTGTCTCGCTCACATCGCCAAATAATGGTGATGTCTTATCAACAAATACTTCTGTCTTACCATATTCCCTGACTGGCGCCTTCTCAACCTTGCCACCAAGCACATGCTGCATAAGCTGTGCTCCATAACACAAACCAAGCACTGGAATTCCAAGCTCAAATAACTCTTTGCTGTAAGTTGGTGAATCCGCTTCATAGCAGCTATTAGGACCGCCTGTAAGAATAATTCCCTTAGGATTCATCGCCTTAATCTTCTCGATATCAGTCTTATAAGAGTAAATCTCGCAGTATACGTTACACTCACGCACACGTCTCGCTACCAGCTGGTTATACTGACCACCAAAGTCGATAACTATTACTTTCTCCTGATTCAATTCATCTACCTCGTTTCTTTAATGACTGCGGATTATCAGTATAAATGTTTACGTCCACAGACATTTATGATTTTAATCACTCATTTAATTATAGTTGAGCCGATAACATAAAACAAGTACTTTTTAGCTCACCAAGTATCGGGTGTCAACCATTCGCACTGCTCATGGTTGTGGTAAACACTAACCTCGCCTTCAGCTCGCCAAGTGTTTACACATTATCTCTCTGATTACTGCAAACTGCTCCTTTGCCTTTTCATTTTCAACAGGATAATTAAGCAGCTTGTCAAGATAGCCCTGACTCATGACTATCTCACGGCTTATCGGATATACAAGTTCAAATACAAGTGATATATGACCTACAACATGGTCAATCGGAACCTTTTTGAATGAACGCAGTACAGCGTGCTCCTTCGCAAAATCTTCCATAACAGCTTCTGTCACTGCGCATTTTCTCACTTCATCAGTTGTCACGCCATAGATGCTCTCTACTCCTGTCTCATAGTTGACACGTAGTATATCTATCTTATCAGCATCACGCAAGATATTGGTAAACATCTTCTCTCTCTCATCCATATCCTCTGGAAGCCTGTAGACGCTGTGCTGTCTAATAGAATGTTCCAGAATATTCCACACATCAAGTCCTTTAAGATTAGCCAGCTCTGGCACGAATGCTGCAATCAGGCCATCACGGAACAATATATTTGCTCCAAGCTCTCCATGGCTTATGGAATCTGCATCTGAAAATGTTCCATAACGCCTTATCTGCTCAAATCTACCCACATCATGAAGCATGCCTGACAGCCATGCAATATCAATATCCGTATCACTGAGTCCCTGCGCTTCTGCTATACATTCACACAGATTTGCTACACGGTAAGTATGGTCAATCTTTAATTTAATCTTAGGGTCTGCAACATTATATGGAGATGTATATCTTGCAAATGTGTCCATGACATGCTGCCTGTCTATCTTGAAATCCTTACCATTCCAGTAGTCAATAACGCTGACAACCTGCGAAAGATTGTGGCAGATAACTGACGTAAGGCGCGCTATATCCTCTGTAATCTCCATAGTATCCGGGACATGTACAACCCTCATGCCCGCTGCATATCCAGCCTTGATTCCATTAATGCTGTCCTCTATAACTATACATTCAGATGGCGTAACACCTATCTGCTCCGCCGCACGTAAGAATATATCCGGCTCCGGCTTGCCATGCTCAACCTCATCGCCATATACAACCGCATCAAGATAACTCATTGCGCCTATCTCCGTAAGGCTGTTAATTGCACTCTGCTTCTGTGTTGAAGTTGCAACCGCACATTTCAAGCCACGAGTCCTTATAGCTTCAAGCAGTGTGTATAATCCATATTTAACTGGAACACCCTCTGTCTTTCTAAGCTCATACACATAGTCTGAGCGTTCCTGCCTCATCTTCCAGTAATCAAATTTTCCCTTAAAGTACTCGTCAAAATATTCTGCACTGAGATGGGCTGGTGCACCTTTAAACTTATTAATAAGCCACATGGGAATCTCACTTCCATGCGCCTCAAATGCATGAAGCCATCCAAGAGTTGACTGTCTCTCAGTGTCAATCATTACGCCGTCCATGTCAAATATAACACCCTTAATCATACATCAATCTCCACTCTATTATCATTTTAATATCATCTGATGCCATGACTGGACATCACAATCTACAGATACTTCTTCACATACTGTCCTGTGTAAGACTTCTTATTCTTAGCAATCTCCTCAGGTGTTCCCTTGGCGATAACTGTACCACCTCTTGAACCGCCTTCTGGTCCCATATCTATTATATAGTCTGCAGTCTTGATAACATCAAGATTATGCTCAATGACAACAACAGAATTGCCGCCCTCTGCAAGCTTATGAAGAATCTCTACAAGCTTGTGGACATCTGCAAAATGTAATCCAGTTGTAGGCTCATCAAGAATATATATTGTCTTGCCTGTGCTTCTCTTGGAAAGTTCTGTTGCAAGCTTGATCCTCTGCGCCTCACCACCTGAAAGCTCTGTCGAAGGCTGTCCAAGCTTGATATATGAAAGTCCGACCTCATTGAGTGTCTCAATCTTTCTTCTGATAGATGGCACATTTTCAAAGAAATCAACTGCTTCCTCAACCGTCATATCAAGGACATCATATATGCTCTTGCCCTTATATTTTACCTCAAGTGTCTCACGGTTATATCTCTTGCCCTCGCACACCTCACAAGGAACATATACATCCGGCAGGAAATGCATCTCAATCTTAATAATACCATCTCCTGAACAAGCCTCGCATCTTCCGCCTTTAACATTGAAACTGAATCTGCCTTTCTTGTATCCTCTCTCCTTGGCATCTGAAGTTGATGCGAAAAGATCACGAATCATATCAAACACGCCTGTGTATGTCGCCGGATTAGACCTTGGAGTACGTCCGATAGGAGACTGGTCTATATTGATAACCTTGTCAAGCTGCTCTATTCCATCTATTCCGTCATGCTTTCCCGGTATACATCTTGCCCTGTTGAGGTCTCTTACAAGATGCTTGTAAAGAATCTCATTGACAAGCGAACTCTTACCAGAACCTGATACACCTGTTACACATGTGACAACACCAAGTGGAATATCAACATCTATATTCTTAAGATTGTTCTCTCTTGCTCCGCGCACTTTTAACCAGCCTGTCGGCTTACGTCTTGTCGCTGGCACTGGAATCTTGATTCTTCCGCTGAGATATGCTCCTGTAATCGACTCTGGGCATGCCATAATCTCCTTGGCAGTTCCAACCGCTACGACTTCACCACCATTTTTACCAGCACCGGGGCCTATATCAACGATATAGTCTGCCGCAAGCATAGTATCCTCATCATGCTCAACCACAATAACTGAATTACCGAGGTCTCTCAAATGCTCCAGTGTCGCAAGAAGCTTGTCATTATCCCTCTGATGAAGTCCGATACTTGGCTCATCAAGTATATATGCAACGCCGACAAGTCCAGAACCTATCTGGGTTGCAAGACGTATTCTCTGCGCCTCGCCACCTGAAAGCGTGCTTGTAGCTCTTGAAAGCGAAAGATAATCAAGTCCTACATCCATAAGGAACTTAATTCTTGCACGAATCTCTTTAAGAATCTGACCGCCAATCTTTAACTGTCTGTCTGTGAGCTTCATATCCTTTAAGAACTCATCCAGATCACCTATAGACATATTAGTTATCTCATATATGTTCTTGTCAGCTACTGTTACCGCCAGTGATGATGGTTTAAGTCTCTGTCCATGACACGCAGCACATGGTGTGATTCTCATAAATTCTTCATACGCCTGCTTCATTGTATCGGATGCAGTTTCTCTGTATCTTTTTTGAACATTTCGGACAAGTCCTTCAAATGCTATATCATATACGCCTTCTCCACGCTGTCCCTTGTAATGTACCTTAACACTGTGTCCATTCGTACCATTGATAATGATATCTTTAATCTCATCAGGGTAATCTTTAAATGGTGTATCAAGCCTGAAATTGTACTCCTTTGCCAATGCTTTAAGAATAGCTCTTGTAAAGCTTCCCTCATCTGCCGCTGATTGCCATCCCATAGCCACAATAGCGCCTTCATCAATACTCAGGCTTTCGTCTGGAATCATAAGCTCTGCATCAAATTCCATCTTATATCCAAGTCCGAAACATTCAGGACATGCGCCAAATGGGTTGTTGAATGAAAAGCTTCTTGGCTCAATCTCATCAACACTGATTCCACAATCAGGGCATGAAAAACTCTGGCTGAAATTCATAGGTTCGCCGCCTATAACATCAACTGTCATAAGTCCTTCTGCAAGCTTCAATGTTGTCTCAATTGAATCTGTGAGCCTCTTCTGTATTCCGTCTCTTATAGAAAGTCGGTCTACAACAATCTCAATATTATGCTTCTTATTCTTATCAAGCTTAATCTCGTCTGTCAGCTCGTACATGTTACCATCTATCATAACTCTGACGTAGCCGCCTTTTTTAGCCTGTTCTAAAAGCTTTACATGTTCACCCTTACGCCCTCTTACAACTGGTGCAAGTAACTGAATCTTAGTTCTTTCTGGAAGCTCCATTATAACATCAACCATCTGGTCAACCGTCTGCTTCATAATCTCCTTGCCACATTTAGGACAATGAGGTGTACCAACTCTGGCATATAATAATCTGAAATAATCATATATCTCTGTGACAGTTCCTACCGTTGAACGCGGATTCCTGTTCGTAGACTTCTGATCGATAGAAACTGCTGGTGATAAGCCTTCAATGCTCTCCACATTAGGCTTCTCCATCTGTCCTAAAAACATTCTTGCATAGGAAGACAACGACTCCATGTATCTTCTCTGACCTTCTGCATATATTGTATCAAATGCAAGGCTTGATTTACCTGAACCAGACAGACCTGTAAGGACTACGAGCTCATTTCTTGGAATATCAACAGAGATATTCTTAAGATTGTGCTCATTAGCTCCTCTTATCTTGATAAACTGTCTGTAATTACCTTTCTCCATCTTAAACCTCCATAGTGAAAGTTATTATAATTATCTTACAAATACCACATAGTATACCCTTATATTGATGCGGCATCTATTATAAATTTACTTCGTCTCATATAAATACTTATTAATCTCTATCATCTTATCCCTGAGCATAGCGGCTTCCTCAAAGTTGAGTTCTGCTGCTGCCTTGTGCATGTTCTTCTCAACTTCCTTCTTAACCTTCTCAAGCTCCTGTCTGCTCATAGATTCCATATCCTTCTCTAATGTACCCTTGGCATCGCCGACACCCTCTGCAACCTTAGATATACTGATAAGGTCGCGCACTGCCTTTCTTATCGTCTGTGGTGTTATTCCATGCTCTTCGTTGTACTGCTGCTGAATCTTTCTACGTCGTTCTGTCTCCGAGATAGCCTTCTCCATTGACTCTGTAATCTTATCAGCATACATGATAACATGTCCATCAGCATTACGCGCCGCACGTCCAATCGTCTGTATAAGAGAGGTCTCTGTTCTAAGGAAGCCTTCTTTATCTGCATCAAGAATCGCAACAAGCGTAATCTCCGGTATATCCAGTCCCTCTCGGAGCAGATTAATACCAACGAGCACATCAAATGCATCAAGTCGCATATCTCTTATAATCTTCTGACGTTCAAGAGTATCAATGTCAGCATGCAGATACTTAACTCTTATTCCAATCTCTTTCAGATAATCTGTCAAATCTTCTGCCATTCTCTTAGTAAGTGTTGTGACAAGTATCTTATTATGCTTGGCAGTCTCTTTATTAATCTCTGACACCAAATCATCAATCTGTCCTTCAATCGGACGTACGCTTATCTCTGGGTCAAGAAGTCCTGTAGGTCTTATTATCTGCTCTGCCCTCATCAGCTCATGTTCACTCTCATATGTGCTAGGAGTAGCCGACACGAACAGCATCTGTGATATCTTATTCTCAAATTCCGTGAAATTCAGTGGTCTGTTATCCTTGGCAGATGGCAGACGGAAACCATATTCAACAAGTGTGTTCTTCCTTGACTGGTCACCCGCATACATGCCCCTTATCTGTGGAATAGTTATATGCGACTCGTCCACAATAATAAGGAAATCATCTGGGAAATAATCCATAAGTGTATATGGTGGAACTCCCGCTGGAAGACCTGCCAGATGTCTTGAATAATTCTCAATACCAGAGCAAAAGCCAGTCTCCTGCATCATCTCTATATCAAAATTCGTTCTCTCTTCAATTCTCTGGGCTTCAATCAGCTTATCCTCTCCCTTGAAATACTTGATTCTCTCCTCAAGTTCTGCCTTAATATTCTCAATGGCAGCATTCATCTTGTCGTGCTCAACTACATAATGCGAATTAGGGAATATCGCTACATGCTCAAGTTCTCTCTTAACCTCGCCTGTGAGTGAATCGATCTCACTGATTCTGTCAACCTCGTCTCCAAAAAATTCAATTCTTACCGCATCACCACTGGAACTTGCCGGATACACCTCGACCACATCACCGCGCACTCTGAATGTACCACGCTTAAAATCCTGGTCACCTCTTACATACTGCACATCTACAAGCTTTCTTATGACATCATCCCTGTCCTTCTCCATTCCCGGACGCAGTGAGATAACCATGTTCAGATAGTCAACTGGCGCACCTAAACCATATATACATGACACTGATGCAACAATAATGACGTCTTTCCTCTCTGACAGTGAAGCAGTTGCCGAATGTCTTAGCTTATCTATCTCATCATTGATAGATGAATCCTTAGCTATATAAGTATCGCTCTGTGGCACATAAGCCTCAGGCTGATAATAATCATAGTATGACACGAAATACTCCACAGCATTATTAGGAAAGAATTCCTTCATCTCTCCATACAACTGCGCCGCAAGTGTCTTATTATGCGATATGATAAGTGTAGGCTTCTGTACACGTTCTATAATATTCGCCATTGTAAATGTCTTACCAGAACCAGTTACACCTACTAGTGTCTCGAACTGGTTGCCTTCTTCAAATCCCTTTGCCAGTGCCTCAATCGCCTGTGGCTGGTCACCAGTTGGTTTATATTCAGATACAAGTTGGAATCGCTCCATGTACACCTCCATAATCTATAAGCATATCTTTCTTAAATAATTCTGTCCCGCAGTGCATGTCCAAGCAATCTATAGCTTGCTTACGCACATTATAACATTATCATTTTAAATTGTATATACTAAATCGAATATTTGTTCTATTATTATATGTAAATATTAAATATATTTTGGATTTCCCTATGGCTTAAATATACAAATTTCAAAAAATAAATCCAAAATCACCCTCAAAAAGCATAAATTTCCATAGCAATTTTCTTTATATCATCAAAAACAAGAAAATAATCCAAATATCCGAATAAAAATGGATTTATCAGCGCAATTCATGACTATTGCTCCAAAAATCGGGTTTAGCGAAGTCATGAATTGCGCAATACTCCCCCTCAACACTGCAACACACCCGCAAAAAAGTGGCATCCCTTGATACATCCCAGAAATCTGGGAACATATCAAAGGGATGCCGCTCCACCACATCATAATTATATTTATTTCAACTGCGACTTCACGTAATCCATCGCTGCATCATACTGGTTATCGCCATCTGCATTGCTGTCGTACTCAACCACAATATCAGGTGTCACGCCATGTCCGTGAATGTCTTGACCCTTTGGTGTGTAGTACTTGGCAATTGTATACTTGATTGCGCTTCCATCTGTAAGAGGCTGTATCGTCTGTACAATTCCCTTTCCAAATGTCTGCGTTCCGATAATCTTAGCCTTGCCGTAATCCTGCAATGCGCCTGCGAAAATCTCAGAAGCACTTGCACTGTTGCCGTCTACAAGAACCGCGATAGGAATACTAAGCTCATTGTTGCTCTTGCCATTGTATTCTTTTCTGTTGCCGTCAACATCTTCTGTATACACGATAAGTCCCTTAGGAACAATCTGGTCTACAATGTCAACTACAACTGAAAGCACTCCACCTGGATTAGAGCGGACATCTATTACAAGGCCTTTCATGCCCTGATTCTGAAGGTCATTTAACGCATCTTTAAACTGCTCTGTTGTGACATCATCAAACTGGCTTATGATAATATATCCTATAGAATCTTCTCTCATCTCGTAATCAACAGTCTTGATATTAACTGCATCCCTTGTGATAGAGAAGTCCATTGTCTGACCATCCCTTACAACTGTAAGCTTAACCTGAGTCCCCTTATCACCCTTGATAAGTGCTACTGCCGCTGACAAATCCATATCCATGATGTCCTTGCCATCAACCTTGATAACTCTGTCACCTTTGCGGACTCCAGCCTTGTATGCAGGTGCGTTGGAATAAGGCTCAACTATCACAATTCCGCCTTCATCACTCTTCTGGCATACAGCACCAATTCCATAGAAAGTTCCGCTTGTTGATTCCATGAGAGACTTGTACTCTTCTGGTGTGTAATATACTGTGTATTTGTCACCATATGAAGAAAGATAAGCCTTGTATATATTGTTGGCTGCTGTCTCATCATCAACATTGTCAAAATAAAACTTATCACTGAGTACCGAGTCCAGTACATTAAGCTTTGCCTCAACCTCGCTTCCTATTCCATCTGAATCATTAGATGATGTACCTGTCACATATATGCCATCTGTTGATATGTGGAAGAATCCAGAACCTACAAGCCCTGTCAATCCGGCAACCACAAGTGTTACCGATATAATAATTCCTAATAATATGCCTAAAAGCAGCGAACCAACGCTGCTTTTTTTCTTAGGTGTATTTCTCTTGTATTCCTCATATGACTGATAATTGTCATTCTGGTTATAACCATTATTCTGATTATAATTGTTATTATACTGATTATCCATATTGCTCCTTTAATATTATGGCTTGCTTACATAATTCCATGGATTGACATAATTACCATTGAGACGCACACCAAAGTGAAGATGTGCACCTGTTGAGTTACCAGTTGAACCCATAGTTGCTATCTGCTGTCCCTTAGTTACAGTATCACCTACTTTAACCAGAAGTGCTGAACAATGCATATATACTGTATACAATCCGTCACCATGATATATCCATATCCAGTTACCCGCTGTAGCATTAGATGCAGCGATAGTAACCTGACCGCTGTCGGCTGCATATATAGGGTCTCCCCATACACCACGCTTCTGTGCTCCGATATCAATCCCCTGATGAGGTTTGCTTCTGTCTTCTTTATCACCATAATTAGATGTTATACGCGTAGAAGGTGTTGGCCACTGGAATTTACCTGTACCAGTTACTGTAGGATTACCCTGTGCCTTCATCTGCTCTTCCATCTGCTTAACCTGATCTTCCAACTGGGAAAGGTCTGTCGTGAGCTGCTTTTCAAGACTTGATGCCTGACCTAACTGGCTTGTAAGCTTATTCATCTCTGCTTCTCTCTGTGCCGCAAGCTGCTGATATTCAGCCTTCTGATTATCAAGCTCACTCTTCTGGTCCTGAAGTAATGCATATTCATCCTCAAGATCCTGCTTTGTCTGCTCTACATAAGCAACAGTCTCCTGATATCTTATCATCATATCTCTATCATATGCTGATATCTTAGATATATACTCAGCCTTATTAAGAAGGTCTCCAACACTCTCTGACTGAAGCATCAGCGCAATATAACTCTCAGTGTTATGCTCGTACATAAACTGGATTCTTAACTTCATCATATCGTACTGGTTGTCAACATCTTGTTTAGCCGCCTCAAGACTCTCCTCAGTCGACTTGATATTTTCTTCAATCTGGGTAATATTATCACTCAATGCATACAACTGTGTATCAAGTGTTGAGATTGCACCGTCAAATTTGTTAATGTATTCTTTAGTAGTATTGGCCTGCGCCTTCAAATCATTAATCTGACTACGCACATTTTCCAACTGCTTCTGAATCTTCTCCGCATCAGACTTGGCACTGTTAATCTCGTCCTGTGTTATACCATAGACCTCTGTAACGCCATTAAGTACTAATACATTGGAGCTGATCATCAATACAAAGCAGAGAAGTATTGCCGGTATTTTACACATATATAATCTGCGCATAAAAACTTTCATGTATCACATTACCTCTCCTTACATACATTATCCCACATTTATTTATAAATGTTATTACACATTTGCATGCTTATGAACCGCAAATGAACTTCCAATTGCACCGATACCAATTCCTAATGCAATGCTTATTGGAACAAGAATCTTAAATACATCCTGGACTGACATAAATACGAGAATATTGCTAAGCACTGAGAACTTCTCAAGTACATATCCGATTATGCTCTGATACATATATCCAAGAATTAAAAGTGGTATGATTGAGCCAATAATTCCGATTGTGATACCTTCAACGAAGAATGGCGCATTAACGAACGCATCTGTCGCACCGATGAACTTCATGATAGATATCTCATCCTTACGTACTGTAATACCTATAACAATTGTGTTAGTTATAAGGAATATAGATACCGCAAGAAGTATGATAATAATAGCTGCCGCAACATATCCTACAAGACTTGCTGCACTTGAAAGACTTGTCGCTGTTATCTCTGACCTGTTAACCTGTCTTACACCGTCAAGATTCTCAAGGTATGTCACAAGTGTTGACTGCATTGAGGCATCATTAAGATATACTTCATATGATGATGAATTAGCTAATGGGTTGTCATCCTTGAATCCTTCGGCAAGTTCTGGATAATCCTTAAAATACTCTGACTTAAATGTGTTCCATGCCTCTTCTGCCGATGTATAATGGACATCTGAAACCTCAACACGCTTTCTTATCGTGTCACCAAGCTTATTGATATCAGTCTGTGAAAGTCCCTCATCAAAGAACACTGTTACACATACTTCATTCTCAGCTTTCTTAACCATGTACTGGAAATTAACTACAATTGAATATAATATTCCGAAAAGGAATATACATGCTGCTATCGTGGCTATAGATGCCAGCGAGAATAATCGGTTTCTGTAGATATTCTTGAAACCGTCTTTTATATGATAAAATAATGACCTAATCTTCATAGAAATATCCACCCTTTTCCAAATCGCTAATAATCTTTCCTTCACTCATAGTGATAGTTCTCTTCTTCATCTGCTGTACTATCTCCATGTTATGTGTAACTACAAGCACAGTTGTGCCCATCTTGTTAGCCTGGTCAAGAATCTTCATGATTTCAATTGAGTTAGCTGGGTCAAGGTTACCAGTAGGCTCGTCACATAACAGGATGGCTGGCTTGTTAACAAGTGCTCTGGCAATCGCTACTCTCTGCTGCTCACCACCAGAAAGCTCATGAGGGAATGCCTTATACTTGTCAAGCAGACCTACCATTGAAAGCATAGAAAGTACACGGCTCTTAATCTGACGTGATGGAGCCTCTACTACTTTCATCGCAAATGCGATATTATCAAACACATTACGGTCTGGTAACAGTCTGAAATCCTGAAATACTACACCTATATCTCTTCTGAGATATGGAAGCTTCTTTCTTGTTAACTTGTTAAGATATTTCTTGTTAATGTATATCTTTCCTGTTGTAGGATCTAATTCTTTTAGTAAAAGTTTGATTAACGTAGACTTACCTGAACCACTCTTACCAACGATGAATACAAATTCACCTTTCTGGACGTGAAGATTGATTCCATTCAGTGCTGGCGTACCAGAACTGTAAGTCTTTGTAACATTTTCCGCAATTATCATCGGTAATCTCCTTCTAACTAGAACGTATCTTTGTTCTCCATATATTTCATATATTTTACTACCATTAAGGCAATTTTAAATGTAATCGCATCATCGAATACTCTCAAATCAAGGTTAGTACTCTTCTGAAGCTTATCAAGACGATACACAAGTGTATTCCTGTGAATGTAGAGCTGTCTTGATGTCTCTGACACATTAAGACTGTTCTCAAAGAACTTATTGATAGTAGACAGAGTCTCCTCGTCAAAGTCATCTGGTGACTTGCCTTCAAAAATCTCTCTTATGAACATCTGACAGAGTGGTATTGGAAGCTGATAGATAAGTCGTCCAATTCCGAGCCTGCTGTATGCAACAACATTCTTATCGCTGTAGAATATCTTGCCGACATCAAGTGCCATCTTAGCCTCTTTATATGACCTTGACACTTCTCTTATATCATTAACTATTGTACCATAAGCCACATGTACTGCGCTCATAGCCTCAGTGTTAAGCATATCAACGATAACCTGGGCTGTCTTATCAAGCTCCTCATAGCTCTCGTTACCCTTAACTTCCTTGACAAGAATTATGCTCTTCTCATCAACGGCTGTTATGAAGTCCTTCACTTTTCCAGCAAACAGTGTTCTTACTGTCTCCAGCGCATTAGAATCCTTCTCATGCTTAGTCTCTATTATATATACAACTCTCTTGACATCAGTATCTATATGAAGCTTCTCAGCTCTTGTATACATATCAACTCTTAAAAGATTATCAAGCAAAAGGTTCTTGATAAAGTTATCCTTATCAAATCTTTCCTTATATGCGACCAGAAGATTCTGAATCTGAAATGCTGCCATCTTACCTATTATATATATATCATCACTTGTTCCCTTAACAAGAAGCACATACTCAAGGTTATTGTCATCTACAACCTTAAAGAACTGGTAGCCATTAACCACCTGGCTTTCTGCTGGAGAATCTATGAATGCAATCGCATCTGCAAGGCACTCCCTGGCATCATCGAAGGTCTTCGCAACAATTTTGCCATCCGCATCAACAACACATAAATCCACTCTTGAGATAGATTTAAGCCCATCAATTGTATTTTGTAATATCTGATTTGAAATCATTGTGAACATCCTTTCTTGTAAACTTATTTACTATTGTAATGCAATTTGACGAAAAAAAAAAGAGGAAATGCATAATTTCTATACATTTCCTCAAAATTAACATATTTAACTAATGTTAGTCACCAATAATTAGTGAGTGATGATCTGCTCTGTTTCCTTATCAAATACATGAAGTCTTGAAACATCCATAGCTAACTTGATTGTATCGCCTGGACGAGCTGTTGTTCTAGGATTAACCTTAGCTGTACATGTTACATCAGCGATATCATAGTGAAGGTTAACTTCAGCACCAAGTAACTCGTATACTTTAATTGTAGCTGTAAATGTTGTAGCTGCATGCTTAGCAACAAACTCTTCGTCATCCTTGATATCCTCTGGACGGATACCTACTACAACTGTTTTTCCAGCGTAACCACCGTCAAGAATTGTCTTGCTCTTGTCTGCTGGTAATGGAATAGATACTGTATCACTTAACTTAAGTGTTACTGTTGAACCATTGTCAATAACCTCACCATCGATAAGGTTCATCTGAGGTGATCCGATGAATCCAGCAACGAAGATGTTGTTAGGTGTATTGTAAAGGTTCTGAGGTGTATCTACCTGCTGAATGATACCATCCTTAAGAACTACGATTCTTGTACCAAGTGTCATAGCCTCTGTCTGGTCATGTGTAACGTAGATGATAGTTGTCTGTAATCTCTGGTGAAGCTTAGAAATCTCAACACGCATCTGAACTCTTAACTTAGCATCAAGGTTTGAAAGAGGCTCATCCATAAGGAATACCTTTGGTGAACGAACGATAGCACGTCCCATAGCAACTCTCTGTCTCTGACCACCTGAAAGAGCCTTTGGCTTACGATCAAGTAAGTGCTCGATGTCAAGAATCTTAGCAGCTTCATGAACAGCCTTATCAATATCAGCCTTTGGTACTTTTCTTAACTTAAGACCGAAAGCCATGTTATCATAAACTGTCATATGTGGATACAAAGCGTAGTTCTGGAAAACCATGGCGATATCTCTATCCTTAGGCTCTACATCATTAACTAACTTATCTCCAATCCATAACTCACCTGAACTGATCTCCTCAAGACCGGCAATCATACGAAGTGTTGTAGACTTACCACATCCTGAAGGTCCTACGAAAATTATAAATTCCTGATCTGTAATATCGAGATTAAAATCCTTAACAGCTACGAAACCGTTAGGATAAACCTTACATACATTTTTAAGTGATAAACTTGCCATTGTATAAAATCCTCCTAGTTGTTAAAGCACATAAGCACTTTTGATGTAACTAATATACCTTAATCCCGCAGAAATTGCCATATCTCTATTTCACAAAGATACATCATATTTTTTGTCGTTTTTGCCATGAATACAGATTTTATGTTAATTTTGTACAAAATGCGTCAGGGTTTATTTACATTTTAGCCAAGAAAAATGAGTTGCATTTACAATTTTCATGTACTATAATGAGTACATAGAAAAGGTTGTTATATTTGTAACATATTTAGGAGGTATGTTTATGGATATTATGTCATTATCAGGCATACCAAGTATAGCGAGCATTCCTAGTGACGTTCAGGTTGCCATACTTAGTAAGAGTTTAGACACTTACGAGACTACAGGTGAGAATTTAACTAAGATGATGGAAGCATCTGTTAATCCTAACCTTGGTCAGAATATAGATTATAGAATTTGATAAGATTTTCTTATATTTTTCCTTTCTCATTTTCTTTAAAGAAGTCCCCCGGATAATCTCCGGGGGATTTCTTTTTGCCAGTTGCCCATTATTCAGGCACATCAGCCAACCAGCCATGAGTTATAACGGAGTTATAGGACAAAATATCTATAAAAAAAGAGAAATGCCACGCCACCATGACATTTCTCTCTTATTACATATATCTTACATATATCCCGCAGCTTCCATCACAGATGTTGCAAAATCTCTATAACTACCATATATATGAATGCAAGAATCACTGTAACCGCATAAGGAAGTGTTACGAACTTTTCTCCATTCATCTCTCTAAGCCCCATCTTAGTATAGTACTGCATGTACTCATATCTTCCATTCATCTTAGCCATATGGTTAATAAGCATATTAGCAAGAAGAATAAATGCCACTGCGATCATTCCAAATATAATTATATAGATAACGCTTGTTGTGAGCTTCATAACAATGCTCATCATATGAGAATCAGCCACTGTACTGATAAGCTCACTTGCACTCTCAGCACTCTGTGCCATGTCATTGACATCATTTCCTAACAGCTTTAATATCTGCACCATTGTTATTGAATATGTATTGAATGCAAAATGTGCAATCACTGACGACCACATAGAACCTGTAACTTCAACCATCTTGGCAAAGAAAATACCTATTACAAACGCATAGAAAAACTGGTTAAGATTCATATGCATAACACCGAATGCCAGCGCACTGAATACACACGCTCCCACAAGTCCGTTCTTTCTATATGAATGATAGATAAGTCCTCTGAATATAAATTCCTCCACAAAAGCAGGAAGCACAGCAATAAGCACAACCTGTATAAGATATGGATAACTTGTAAATTCTAATGAACTCTCCTGAAGATAGTTAGTTGCAAATACTGATGTAACCACATTTATGAATAAAACAACCGGAACAAGAAGGTATCCTGTAAGCAGTGACATCAATGCATCCTGCCATCTTAACTTTCTGTATGGTATACATGCGATTATGTTAATCTTATTAATAGCAACATATATCAACGCTGGTATCAAAAGGATTACCTCGCTTAATATACACTGCTGCCAGTATGCAAGTTTTATTCCTGTAGATGCAGTAAAATAGCTTAACCCTATTGATGCAACTATAAAGAAACATACAAGGCATGGAAAAAATCGATTTATTTTCTTACACATATATTCTACCTTTCAGCGGTATATGATTACTTAAAGCAGATAGCCTCTACCTCAAGAAGTACATCTTTAGGAAGTCTTGCAACCTCTACACAAGAACGTGCTGGGAATGGCTCTTTGAAATATTTCTTATATATCTCATTGATTGTTCCGAAATCATTCATCTCTTTGATAAATACTGTTGTCTTAACAATATTAGAAACCTGTGAGCCAGATGCCTCTACAAGATTGCAAAGATTCTTGAATGCCTGGTTAGCCTGAGCCTCAACTCCGCCTTCTACAACAGCTCCTGTTGCTGGGTCTACTGGGATAACGCCTGATGTATATACCATTCCGTTAACCTCGATAGCCTGTGAATATGGTCCGATAGCTGCTGGAGCCTTATCTGTACTGATTACTTTCTGCATAAATATATGTCCTCCTGATTTTTCTTTTTATTATACCAGTTGTTACTTTATTTTGTAAACAGTTCTATATATCCTTCGCCAATTCTTATCTTGCCTTCTTTAAGAAGTCGTCCGACACCTCTCTTGAACGCATTCTTGCTCATATCAAAATATTCTTTGATAAGCTCTGGGTCTGCCTTATCGTTGAATGGAAGCCTGCCGCCATTGAGCTTGATTTTCTCAAGAATCAGTGATGAATCCTCATCCATCTGAATATAAGCCTTCTGCTTGAGGCTTATTGTAAGCTTGCCATCCTCTCTTACCTTCGATACTCTTCCGTGGAATGTATCGCCGACATTAAGATGTCCAAACACCTCATTCTTAGGTATCATGCCAAAATATTTATCATCAACGGCAACATATAAGCCGCGCTCAGGATTAATCTCTATAACTGTTCCTGATACTGCACTGTCCTTAACGTAATCACTGCCATTAGTAAGATAATGATACACTCTCATTGTGGCAGCAAGTCTGTCGCTCTTATCTATATATAATGCAACAAGACACTCATCCCCGTCAGACACATGTGTTGTCTGCTCTTTATAAGGAAGAAACAAATCTTTCTCAAGCCCCCAGTCAAGAAATGCTCCTATCTTGCTGACCTGTGAAACTCTAAGCTTTGCAAGCTGTCCTAACATTATCTTAGGCTTCTTTGTTGTCGCTATCATTCTGTCACTTGAATCTCTGTATACAAACACTGTAAGCGCATCACCAATCTCTATATCTGATGGCACCATCTTAGCTGGAAGAAGGACTTTATCTTCCTCTGTTCCAAGGTAAACGCCGAAATCTGTCTTTTTAACTACATTTAAGCACTGCTCTTTTCCTAATTCTATCATTTATATCCTCTCTATACTAAAAAATCACTCAAAAAACCCCTCGCTTATTTGCGAGGGGTTGAAGCTGGGCTTGAGGGACTCGAACCCCCAGAATGCTGGAATCAGAATCCAGTGCCTTACCATTTGGCGAAAGCCCACTATCGTGACGACAAAACGTATTATACACAAAGCACGATAATAATGCAAGCACTTTTTAAAATTTTTTAAAAATAATTTAATTATTAGTACTTGTCTTTAATCTTACTGTACCATCAGCATCTGTACCAAGTCCAGTGCTTGTTGGATTAACGAAGTATGTATATCTGTCAAGGATATCATCTTTCTTCATATCCATAAGAGCCTTCTCAGCATGTTCAATCTCATTAAATCTTGAATTGCTTCCGAATATATTGAGATCCTTTCCTCCACGGAATGAATCCATAAGGCTGCTGTTGTCTGATTTGACAGGTGCTCTGTCAGCTCTTCCGCTGTTATCCTGAGCTAAAGATACAGCCTCTTCCTTAACATCAGATACTTTATTCTCCTGTGCTTTTTCGTTCTGTGTTCTGACATTATCATCAGATACAGAATACATATATGGACTTCTGTAACCATTAATTGCAGATATCATAGCCGTACCTCCTTCCCAGAAACAAGTTCCATCATCTTTCTATATATTTTATCGGAGTATAACCGGAATAATTAACCCCCGGTTGAAGTATTTTTTCATAAACAATCCAGTACCTTATACAGGCTTCTTATTAATATCATCGAACTCCATAAGAACCGGAAATCCTTCTTTATATGGTTTTATTATGAATGGATTCTTAGCGGCATACAGATATATTGTTCTGCCAAGTCCATCCTCTACAAGCTCCCGCATGGTCTGCTCCCCAACCTCGTTAATCGCAGGACAGGTCGGTGTCAGCGCAATTACAAGCTTGTCCTCTTTTCTCATAATTCTCAATGGCCAGATTTTGCAGTCAAATGGTTTATTCTCGTCAGATAATACACAGCCCCTTCTTGGGTCAAGAAATTCACAGGCAGCCTCTTCCTCCGGGTCATCCGTCTTATACTTGTATTCAAGGCTCATCTGTCCGCATTTAACGCCCTCAACTTCTCTTTCCTTGAATTCCAATGTGCCCGTTGTCAAACGTTCAACAGTCTCCATAGGAAACAATGGTGTCTCCCACAGACTGCATCTTCTGAACGAACAGCAGAATTTACATCCGGCACATGTTGATTTTTTCAGGACTTTAGATAACATAATAACTCCTCATTTCTGTAACATTTATATCTCGACAGCACAATATTTCTTAAGAAGTATCTTAGGATGATACGACTGCTTTGCTTTTCTTAATCCTTCTATATTAATGTCTTCTTCACGGTTAAGCCACTCTACGCCACTCTGGCTCTTGGCATACATATTGTTGATAGCCGCATACCCACCATTGACAGCATACTCTCCTATTGCTTTCTCAAAATGTACATCCACAGTATCTGCGCTTATCCGCGAGCCTATAGTCATCGCAGCTGCGACGCCGTCAACATATATAATTCCACCGCTCAGATTAAGCTCCTCATAATAATTAAGAGCTTCCTTGATTGAATTATATTCAAGTCTCTGCGAGTCATCCTCACTCTGTAGATGGTCATAATACCAGGCATCCTCAACAACTGCGGCATCCTCAACGTTGCATTTTCCTAATTCCTCATATCTGAACTCTGGATACTGCCTTGTGAACTTAGACACATGATTCTTTTTCTTGTGGTATGACTTGCCCGGAAGCTGCGCAAGATCCTGTCTTGAATACACATAGTCATAATCTCCTAAATCATCTATATATTCAAATCTTCCCGGATAAATCTGTTCTAACCTTTCACGCTGTTTTTCTGTAACAAATGAAAATCTGAGAGCTTCTCCTCTTGCGGCTGCATCGGCTTCTATCTCTTTTAAAGCTTTCTCTAAATTACCATTGCCTATTGGAAATGTGTATCCATTTCTTGTTCCCTTGCCGTGGTATTTTCTTATGAGAAAATCTTTATAGCCTGTGATTTCTATATCATATTTATCTCTTAAAAGGTATATGTTGGCAAATGACAGGTCGCTTCCCATAGCACCTGCTTCGTCCACAATCGGACGAATCCATTCCCCATCATTTAATTCAGGTTTTTTCCAATCTAACATACATCTATACCTGCCATTATTCCTATGGCACTTTCTAAATTATTAATTAATAAGATGTTGGGGTCAAAAAATATTTTGACCCCTTTGATACCAGATTGCTACGTGCTTTGCACTCTCACAATCCTC